>JAOUJL010000080.1 GCA_029883255.1 Candidatus Bathyarchaeota archaeon
CACGCAAGACAGCTTCCGTAGCCGATTTTACAATCCAGCCCTCACTGATTAATAGCGTTCTCTGCGCAATGTCTTATCCTACATTTTAGAACAGGACCAATATTTTGAAACGTGTCATCTTATTTATCGGCAAATTGAAGTTTTTCAACAGATTTCAATACTGTTTTCGTTAAAAAAACCCAACGAAGGAAAGAGTTTATGGCAGCTCTTAAAGCGGATGTGTCTTCCGCCTCAAAGCGTATTATCAATGTTTTTCCTCTGCCTTCGATATAGACTCTAGAGCGATAGGTAGACATCGTTCTAGTCTCAGGTCGTAATGCCTTGAGCATGATTTTTAACTGCTTTTGAGATGGAAAATCTAAGTGGACAACTGCGTGAGCTCTCATTTTCGAGTTTCCCACATCACCTGTGATATGGTAACACGAGAACCTATTTCAATCCTTTGTGCTCACACATCCTAATTTCGCTACTTTTTGGTTGCGGCCGTATCCACTGTAAGATAGACCAAAAAAATCTCTTTATCTAGGGAACGTAGGTTCATGGATCCACCAAGTGCAGATTCGCTTGTAGGAATAATCTCGCCTAGTTTACGTCTTGGAACTTTACAGACAACGCCAAATATCAAACGTTCAACATCATGACAAAAGCGTTATATCCTCTTCGTCGGCCTTCAAGAGAGTGATTAGTAAGATCACTTTCTTTCCTCTGCAACGAGAGCCTCTGGGGTTTCTGGAGAGGGTAGCCCCTTAGCTGAACGCTTCGCGATGGTGCCAAGCTTCGTGACTGGGATGTAAGCGCCGCCCGTAAACGTTAGACCGCATTTTCTACAGTTCCAGACGCCTACGCTTTTTCTTCGAACCGAACCAGCGCCGCATTTGGGGCATCTGTGGGCTTTTTTCATTTCCGAAAGCACTTTGACGTATCTTTTTCTAACAGTCGAGCCGTAGCGAGCCCCGAATCCTCTCGTTGAACCGACCTTTTTGGTTCGTCCTCGGCGGCCCATCAGCCTTTCACCATAAGCCTTCGTAATTCTACACTTTTTTCTTGGGCTATCTTTGCGGCTTCCAAGATTTGTTGCGTCGTAAAATAGCCGCTGCCACCTTTCTGCATTGCACAAATTTTTCCGTCTTTTTCTATGGTCATCGTGAGGCGGGTATCCATAACTTGTTCCTCTCCGAGTTCAGGGTCCACTATAAGCTTCTCGTTGATTTTAGCAAGCGTAACAGCTATTGGATGGTTTCTTATTGGAAGTTGAGTATACCCAGGCTTTATCTCGATTTCGCCGTCTTTCACTTGATATTTAAACATCTTTGTGTTAAGCAACGCGGCAAGTGCTGCTAGGGCTGAGGCGTCTATAAGATTTCCGCCGTGGTTCAAAACGTAAATGTCGATGAAAATGATGAAAACTTTCTTTCCAGGGATAGCACATAGCTTCTCTAGTGCAATTGCCTTGGACTCTCGTATGCCGCGGTCAACGACTCTAGCAAGTTCTATCGCTTTTTGACCTGGTGGCCCTGTCTCAAATGTGGGTGACGCCAGTGGCACAAGCTCAGCGTTAACCGTGAGTACTCCCTCGTTCGGTATGTCGGAAAACGGTGAACCAACTTCGATTTTTATTCCAACAAGTACTTCGGTTTTGCCTAGGCGCACGCGAGCTGAACCTTCAGCGCTCTCAATAATACCTGCCTCCAGTTGGACTTCGCGATAATCAGTTAATCCCCGTCCATCCAATCGCTTCCCGTCAGAGATGGATTGAACAATTTGCTTCTGCGTTATATGGGGAATTATGATCTGGGTCATTGTTTTTCTACCGCCTTCTTAACAGCGACGTACCTTGCCTTTAAGGCTTCCTTTTGAAGCGTGTGTATTTGCTTGCATCCGGTGAGAGCAAGGTTTACCACTTGCTCAAATTCGTCCGTCGTTAGTCCCCCATCCATCTGAAGTAATGTTATGGCGTTCAAATTTGGCATAAGCGCCAAAGGTAAATCCGCTTCACCCATTTTGTCCTCAACATCCATCAAATCAAGCACTAGATGCCCTTCTACTTTTCCGGCCGCACAAGCCGCAACCAAATCTCTCATAGGAATTCCAGCGTCCGCTAACGCTACAGAGGCGGCAGTAATGCCCGCGCATCTGGTTCCGCCGTTTGCTTGCAAAACTTCAATGAAAACTTCTATGGATGTTCGTGGAAAATGTTCAAGAAAAATGGACGGCTCAATGGCCCATGTGATCACCTTGGAGAGTTCCTGTTCCCTTCTTGAGGGAGCAGGTGATTTCCTCTCCTCAACTGAAAACGGTGCCATATGATAGCGGCAACGGAGCAAGGCACGGTCCAGCAGGGTTAAATGTTTGGGATGAACCTCCCTGGGGCCGTACACTCCGGCGAGAATCTTGTTCTTACCCTGCTCGATGTAGGCGGAACCGTCGGCGTTTCCAATTACACCAGCCTCAATTTTTATTGGTCTTAACTCATCTAGTTTTCTTCCATCTGCTCGAATGCCATTTTTGGCGATTAATTTTTTAGTCGTCTTTCTGGGCATGTTTAACACCTCCCTTTTTCTTCTGAATCATTTTCGTTACGCGATCCGTTAACCCGCTTGTGTGGGCTTCTTGATCGATCTTGCGAATGGCCATAATCGCGAGTTGTTCATCTTCAAGAGTTTTGCCGCTAACGAGAACCAATCCGTTTTGACCAAGAGTGATGTGACACCCTGTTTCTCTTTTCAGCATGCTTATCATTGAACCTTGCCTTCCGATAAGTCGCGGAATTTTCGTAGGGGTAACTTTCACAATTTGTCCACGTGTGACCTTCCCGAGACTTGGTTCACCGACAGTAAGTAGGGGGTCGCGTGTTCGGTTGTATGCAACTACTTTGGCAATGATAAGATCACCTATGTTGAAGATGGAGGACAAATCGTTTTTCTGTGGTTTAAACGGGCGGTCAAGTACGTCTGACGCTCGGAGCATTGCAAGGTAGGAGGCGTTGATATCCAACATCCAGCCACTGAAGCCTACGTCAACTACTTTTCCAATAACTGTATCCCCAATGTAAGGGATGTAAAATGCTCTTAGGGCAACAACGTGAACTCTTCGCTCTTCATAGTCCACAAGACCAAGTTGAGCAGAATAGATTTTTCCATCTTCCTCGTACGCATTTTCGCCAGCCACATAATTACCTTCGGCAAGCAAATCTCCTGGTGTCACAAGTTGTTTATTCTCATAAAAGGTGGGCAATTTTGTCACCTCAATGTAAATAATCTATTCAATTAATTTTGCTTGGAGATTACCTCGAGTTATGTCTCCTAGCTTTTCCAGAAATGGGCCGTATAACCCTGCAGGCAATTCTACAATTGAGGACCAAGACCCGTCGGCTCGCCACTCCTCACGTCTTATTACGCCAAATCCCTTAATTGCTCCGTAAGCTTTACTTGCGTATTCAGGTGGAATGTGAACGGCCACAGAAACTTTTTCCATTTTGAGGGGCAGAATTGGGCGTAAAAGTTTTATGATTTCTTTTGCCTGTTCCTCAGCTTCTTTGAAAGGGTCTATCGGATGATGAATTTGCTCCCATGCTTGTTCTATGCGGAGAGGAGGATGTGGAAGATTAGTTCTCGGGTCAACGCATTGACGGGATATGAAAGAAATGATTTGTTTTCGTTTGTCCTCGATCATCTGTCTTCGTTGCTCTGTAGTTAGCTGCAATGTACCCTTCTTCAAAATCACGCTGGCAATCTTGATTGGGTCTAAGGTTCCGAAGGTTTTCTGTAGTTTATCTTCTGAGGCTCGTAATCCTTTATTAGCATCAATGAAAATGGTGTCAGCGATCAACACTTCAGAGATCGAAGTGATTTTTCCAAGTCTATAGGAGAGAGCATGTTGAGGCTTGACAAGAATCTCGAAGTGTTCTCCCTCTCGGGTTATGCGCGCAACTGTATGGCGTTCGCTCATGGAGTTCCACTGCCCTCGAGACCCCTCCGATAAGCCTCAATTTCCTTGTCGGTAAGCACTTTGAACTTTTTCGTTGCGGATGGGATCACAGATATTTTGACTCTTGTTGGCTGTTCCCTCGCCTCAAGGGCATTAACAAGGCATTTTATAGCGAGTTTGATCGCTTCATCAAGTTTCATGTTTTCATGATATTCCGTCTTTAGGATATTTATCACCGTTTCGCGACCAACACCTACTGCAACGGCCTTATAGCCCCTGTAGGAGCCGCTTGGATGGGTCGCGAATAATCTATTTCCCATTCTATCTACGCCACCAAAAAGAATTGACACTCCAAAGGGTCTTACTCCTGCATGCTGAGTATACAGTTGCTTTAGGTCTCCTACTCTTTTCGTAATAATTTCAATGTCGATGGGGTCATCGTACATTAGTCGATTGCTTTGAGCGTAGATCCTTGATTGATCAATGAGAATGCGAGCGTCGGAACTTAAACCAACAATTGCTGCTCCAACATGGTCGTCTACTTTATAGAGCTTCCATGAAAAATTAGGATCCTCTAATTTTGTTTCGATGGTCTCTTCTGCTCCTAACACTACTCCTTCGGAGCAGACAATCCCCAATATGGTTGCCCCACGATTCACTGTTTCAACGGCATATTCAACCTGAAAGAGGCGTCCATCTGGGGAAAACACGGTGATGGCGCGATCATAAGCTCCTGGTGCTGCAAACATAGACAAACTTTATCACCTCATGTTTGTAAACTCGTTTTGCTTGTTCTGTTGTAGAGATGAAACTAAAAAGGCTTTTTGTTAAAAGGGATGCTTTTGACTCTTTTGTTAATGATGAGGTGGAAGATGTTTCAAAAGGTCACGTGTGCACGTTGTTCTAGCGGTCTGAGATGTGATTCAAATAGGCTTTTCTGAATTCAGTTTTGGGTTATTCTGCAAAGAACTTAAATGATCCGAAGGATTCGGAGATAATATTGAGAAGTGTTTGAGGTTTAAAGGGTATGCGTTACGAGGAAACATGGAAAGTGTTGGCAGATCTGATCACTGAGATTCGGAAAAAGGGTGAAGTAATACCGGCTAGTGTCATGAATGATCTACGCTCTGCTAAGACGATGATACAGATTTTTAAAGCCGATCCATCACACGCCGAGAATATTCTGAGAATTGAGACTTACCTAGAAAACGTTGAATTCTATCTTATTTCTATGGCACAGGAGAAGTTTGGGTCTGAGTTTGTGGAGCATTGGATGGGAAAGCTTGGGGTGGCTAGAAAAAAGATTTCTGGGAAGGAAGAGGTAAAGGTTGCTTCAAGGTTTGTTTCAGGGCTTCCACGAGGTAAATGTTGGGTGCGGGTTCAAGTTTCGGAAGATACTTCTCAGGAGGATATTGAAAATTTGGCTGAGGAGATTGGGCTTTTGCATAAAATGCAGGAGAATGGGTTTGTGCTTGTTTATGGGGATGATGAGAGTATGAGATCGTTTATTGAGAGGTTGAGGTTACAACAGGATTTTTCGAAACGTAAGGCGAAGAAAAGTGTGTCTGCTTAGTTTGTGTTGAGTTTTGAGGTTATCTGTTTTGTCATGTTACCTGGGGGTGTCTCTCTCTTTAGACCCCCTACCTAGGGGGTGCGAACTTTCTTCAGAATTCATCTTATTGAATTAAGGTTTTATAACCATCGAAGGGGGGGATATCCGCGGCAACCCCTCCTTTTTTCCAGATGTGGTTCTTACATGTTTTCCTTAAGCATCTTCGCTAGTCGCTGTATTCCTTCGACTATTTGTTGTTCCGATGCGTAAGAGAAATTGATCCTCATAGTGTTCTGTCCTTTGCCATTGCAGTGAAAAGCTGACCCGACAACATAGGCAACTTTGTTTTTGATAGCTTTGGGGAACAAATCGTTAGCACTCATTTTCTTTGGTAATTTGATCCATAGGAACAATCCTCCTTTCGGCTTGGACCATTTTACTCCTTTAGGCATATGTTGTTTTAGGGCATTTAGCATAACCTCGAGTTTCCTGCCGTACAGTTTTCGGATTTTCTCGATTTGCCTTGACAACAGTCCGCGTCTCAGATATTCTGCAACCAGAAGTTGTGTGTAGGTGGGTGAGCAGAGGTCCATGGCTTGCTTGGCTACTACCATTCGATCCATCCATTCAGCTGGAGCCATTATCCAAGCGATTCTTAGACCAGGGCACAGTAGTTTGGAGAATGTGCCGAGTACTATGACTTGGTTTTGAGTGTCTAAGCTGTAGATGGCAGGAACGTTTTTCCCTGCATAGCGCAAGTCCCGATAAGGGCTATCTTCAAGGATCGGAACCCCGTATTGATACGCCATTTGCAGAAGCTTCTTGCGTCTTTGCAAGGACATGGTGGCACCAGAAGGGTTCTGGAAGTCCGGTACTACGTAGATGAGTTTTGGTTTCTTGTTTCTTTTCGCCAGCTTAGCCAACGCTTTCTCCAGTAAATCCATCCTCATTCCCTCATCATCCGGGGGCACACCAATCATCTTGGCTCTGTAAGCGTTGAAGGCCTGTAAACCGCCAACGTAAGTGGGTAACTCTACTATTACGGAGTCGTTGGGATCCAAGAATACTTTGGAGACAATGTCTAGGCCTTGCTGTGATCCAGCCGTGATCAGGATGTTCTCGGGCTTGATTGAGGCCTTTTCACTGCTCATCCATTTGGCAATCTCTTCGCGCAATGGAGCTTCCCCTTCAGTGGGCCCATACTGCAGGGCAATAGCCCCTTTCTCTCGCAGAAGCTGACACGAGATGTCTTCCAAATCCTTTACAGGAAAAGTTTGAGGATCAG
>JAOUJL010000358.1 GCA_029883255.1 Candidatus Bathyarchaeota archaeon
TGAAGGAGCCGAACCCTTCATGCACTATCCAGCCAGTACTGTGTGTTCCACCATCAACAACACCTTAGCAAAAGGAAAGCCCGACATAAATCTCATCTCGATATTTGAAAGAACAAGACACAAATGGTCTCCAGATAAGCTTATAGTGACTCTGCCTTTCAAGGATTTCATGACTGCCGTGAGAAGCGTTGATTACTCTGGTTATGGAAAAAAGGCTCCATCCTAAAATAATGATGCAACGCGAATTGTAGCCCGGGAGAGTATCGAACTCGCGAAGCATACCACAAACATATTTTTGCCGGTAAAGTTGGGTGGGGGTCCCACCCCCCGCACTAAGACCAAAAGTTTCAATTATTTAAACCCAAAAAAAGAAGATCGAAAGGATGAGTTGTGCAGAAAGACAACAAACGGCTTAGAATAGCTGGAATTAAATGGCTCCTAGTGACCTCTATAATGCTGTCTATACAGATAGCAGTCTTCTTTTTTTCTGCTGGTCGCATCATTGATGCTCGACCATGGATTTTCTTCAGTGCTTCTTTTCTGCATTACTCTTTCAGTACTGCGGTCCAGTACAAGCTCAACCCTGAACTTCTTGTTCAGAGACTTAAGAGAAAAAGGGAAGGTTCCAAACTGTGGGATGAAATATTGATGCGAGTAACCAATCTCACAGTGGTGATTCTTATACCTGTCATAGCAGGATTGGATGTTGGCAGATTTCTCTGGTCCAGCTTGGATGTTTATTTTGCAGTAGTAGGCTTAGCTTTGTTTATTGTTAATACGGTTCTCATCAATTGGGCTATGTTAGTAAACCCGTATTTTGAGCAAACTGTTCGGATACAAAAAGATAGAGGTCATCAGGTGATAACTGGTGGACCGTATAAGATTGTGAGACATCCCGGATATTTGGCAGCAATTTTGTACACTTTATCAATTCCCTTAATAATTGGATCTCTTTACACCTTCATTCCAGTTGGAATTTATGTTCTTTTGATAGTGGTTCGTACATTATTGGAAGACAGAACACTTCATAGAGAATTGAATGGATACTCCGAATATGCGAGAAGAGTAAAATACAGGCTATTACCCTGGTTGTGGTAGTTACTATTTAATGGAAAAGATCCCAACACATGAAATAGAACTGGAATTATCTTTCATGGAATCTTGTATCAGGGCCCAAATTCCGAGAATTTAAACCGAGTTTTAAACCTAACCCCCTGCACCATTTATATGATGAGAACAGAAACAAGAGGTAATGGGTGCAGCAGCTGCAAACTCGTCGTCTTCGTATATTCAGATGTTTCGGAAGAAATGAAGGAATAAGACATGATTGAAAAGGACAGTTCTCATGGTGCAGCTTCTTCTAAAGAAGATGCTGCTTCTAATTCAACAACTTTATTCTCTTCCTGAAAAACGGACATCCCGCACAAACATTTCAATGCTACTGCTCCAAAAACCACGACATCCACACAAAACGCAACCCACAACAACCAACCAAAAAAGTCACTCCTAACATAACAAAACATATTTGACTCCAAATAGAGGGGCCTAGCGCAATTGCACGCACGCACACACAACTAGGCTGCTGTAGGTATTGGTTCGTTTGAAATTGGCGTCTTTTCCCGCCAAATCCTAACACCCGGAGGACAGATGACCACTCGCTCCTCGCCTAATCTTGCAATGTCTCCGCCAACAGAT
>JAOUJL010000081.1 GCA_029883255.1 Candidatus Bathyarchaeota archaeon
CAAGGAAACGTTCATGCCTTGAAGGCCATTATGAATTGTCTTTGTAACATCGAAGAATTCGTCGGAGCCTTTAATGACTTTCCATTCAGCCTTCAACCCTAAGTCGCACATTAATGGAACGAGCCTGTGAAGAATCTCAGCCACACCGCCACCAAAGGATGTTGAATTCACGTGAACTATTGATTTGCCATCAAGTTTCTCGGATAGGGTTCGTATTTTATATATCTCCTTTTCTCCAACGATTTCAGCGTAATCGTCCAGTGATAGTTTACAAACGGTAACTGTGTTCATTTGGTTCTCCTTGTGAAAAGAAACTTTGGACTGAAATAATAGTCTTTGCGTAGACTGCGAAAATCCATAGCTTTAATGTGCACTATCCAAAAATATTAATAATGCAATAGATCAAAAGTTCGGAGGTAAGCGAATTGAAGACGAAAATTAAGAGGCTGGTGGAGAACAGCAAGCGCGTTATCGTGGATTGCGCACTGGAAAACGGCGCAATCGTTGCTGCGAATTGTTTGAAGGAATACTTTCCAAGAGAAGCAGCACACTACACTTATGTTTGGCCTAGAGACGCTTCTTTCATATGCGTAGCCGCAGATCTCCTTGGAATTAAGAATATCCAGAAGAAATTCTTTGATTGGTGCATGACTAGAGCAGAAGGCTTTCAAAAAAATGGAGTGTTTTATGAGAAGTATTTCGTTAACGGGCCGAAAGCATTAGCAAGGTTTCAACCTGATCAGACAGGTTCCATCTTGTGGGCAGTCTGGCATCATTTCAAAGATGACTCAAGCGATGCCCTTGAATACAAGGAGTTTATCCGTAAAGCCGCCAACGGGATATGTAAAAAATGGAAGGAAGATCATTTCACGGTAGTAACAAACGATCTATGGGAAGAGAGACTAACATTCCCTGACTTGAAAGAAAACTTCACTTATTCCATGGCTGCTTGTATCAAAGGATTGCGATGTGCGAATGCTGTTTTGCCCAACAAGAAATGGACTAAAATAGCCAATCAGATGAGAAAGAGGTTAGAAAGTCATTTTGAAGGCCATTTCTTTAGGAGTTACGGCAAGCTAAGTGATAAGAGAATAGATGCTTCTATGCTAGGACTAGTTTATCCTTTTGAAATATTTCTGCCTACAGACAACAGGGTTGTCGCCACTGTTGAACAAATAGAAAAAAGAAATGTGAAAAATGGTGGAGTCCATAGATACGAACATGACGACTATGATGGTTGGGTGTATGAGACAACGTACAGAAAGAAAGGCTCTGGCGCGTGGCCGCTACTCAACTTCTGGATGAGCACCTACTATGCTAGACTAAACAACAGAGAGAAGGCCTTTCAATACTACAACTGGGTGCTGGACAGAGTTAACAGGTTTATTCCCGAACAAATCTTTGAGAACGACGTCCAGGTTTCGGTGAGCCCCCTTTGCTGGAGTCACTCAATGTTTGTAATAGCTAGCAAAGAATTAGATTTGATCTAGGATTTTGAATAAGAAAAGGCCATGGTTTCTATCGTCCTGCTAACGTCTTAGTAAATTCATGCACGCGATATATTCCAAGGATTCGGCGAAGACTTCTGCCAGCCTTCTGCCCTATACGATGAGCCCATCAGTTTTTCCGTCAAAAACGTGCAGCTTTGTCTCATCAAATTTCATCCATGCAACTCCCCCTATTTCCAACTTGATGTCGGTGGGGGCGATTGCCTTAATGATGTGCTGCCCGATTTTTAGGCTCAGTAGTAGTTCTCTGCCCAGTTGCTCTATCATGTAAACCTCTGTCTTAACGAAACCGTTTGCTTTGAAGTTTTCTACTATAATGTCTTCTGGTCGGATACCAAGTATTAATTTGGAGGCACCCTTTTCTTTTGTTACTCTTGTCATGCTATTTGGAAGCTTATATTTCAAGGATTCCGTAACGAAGAGACCTTTATCACTTTCTAAATTACCTTCTAGAAGATTCATTGCAGGGCTTCCGATGAATGTTGCAACAAACGTGTCTTTTGGTTTAGAATACACGCTATCTGGATGTCCTATGCAACAAATTTTTCCGTCATTCATGACAACAAGAGTATCGCCAATCGTCATCGCTTCTGCTTGGTCATGAGTGACATATATTGTCGTGACGCCCAAAAGTCTTTGCAGTTTCTTTATTTCAGCCCTCATGTATACCCTCAACTTGGCGTCTAGGTTAGAGAGAGGTTCGTCCATTAGGAACACGTCTGGCTGCCTTACGATCGCCCTTCCAAGCGCTATCCTCTGCATTTGGCCCCCAGACAATTCGCGAGGCTTTCGATCCAACAGCTCAGACACTTCAAGTAGTTCAGCTGTGTCCGTTACCCGTTTCTTTATTTCTTCTCTCGGACGCTTTCTAGCCTTGAGTGGAAACGCGATATTGTCAAAAACACTCATGTGGGGGTACAACGCATAACTCTGGAAAACCATAGCAACGTTGCGGTCCCACGGAGGAACTTCGTTAACCAACTTATCTCCGATATAGACGCTGCCTTGAGTTGGCGTCTCCAAACCAGCAACCATTCTGAGCAAAGTGGTTTTACCACATCCAGAAGGCCCTACGACCGTGGTTAATTTTTTGTCTTCAAACGTTAAAGACGCGTTATCGACAGCGATTACCTTCCCGAACGTTTTAGTCACTTTTTCGAGCCTAACCTCAACCATGGAGCCTCACCTTTTCTATTTTTATCGTTTAGTATTTAACTGCTCCAGCTGTCAACCCTCGCATAACCCATTTCTGGAAAACCAACACGATCACAATTATTGGAATCAAAGTTAGAATGACTCCTGCATTTATCATTCCCCATTTCAAGTGATAGGCGCCAGGAAGTGTGGTGATGAGAACCAGTGCTGTTCGCGCCTGTATTGTATGGGTTAGCGTGAGTGCAAACATAAACTCACCCCAAGAGGCTATAAAAGCAAGAATTCCAGCGGAGAATAGCCCAGGCACCGAAAGGGGCATGATTATCTTTCTGTATATACTGGAGGGAGTATAACCGTCTATCTTAGCAGCATCTTCCAAATCAAATGGCAACTCGGCAAAGTAGCTAGCCAACAACCACACGGTTATGGGCAAAGAAAAAACTGCATGGGTAATGATGAGGCCTAGCCACGTATTCATAAGTCCCAGTTCTCTTATGATCAAGAAAATGGGAAGAATCATCACTATACTAGGCATCATGCCAACGACTAGAATCGTTAAGAGAGACGATATTCTGAACTTAAACCTTAGTCGGGCAATAGCGTATGCGGACAGGGAGCCTATCGCCAGTACAAGAATCGTGGTGGCAGAAGCTACGACAAGGCTGTTTAGCAGATAATAGTGGAATTTGTGCTCCACAAATATCTCTATATAATTGTCTAGTGAAACTTTTGATGGTATGTATTCGATGGGAATATGGAACTCAGCACCAGGCGGTTTTATCGATGTTATAAAGATCCATGCGATAGGGAAAAGACAGTAAATCATGATAATTGCTGCAACAGCATACATTATGGTTTGGCTCAACAAACGCTTCTGTCTGTAACTCAAGCTCACCATATCCATCACCTCACTTGAATTTTAGACGTTTCTGTAGGCTTCTGATGTAGAAAAGGGAGATCGCTACGAGAATAAGAAAAGTTACTATCGCTAGTGCTGATCCCTTGCCGAAATTGTGATAACTAAAGTAATATTTGTAGGAGAACGTGCTTAAAACTTCAGTCGTCGTGCCTGGTCCGCCTCCAGTAAGACCATATACCAGGTCAAAGACCCTGAAGGCATCCATTGTCCTGAACAGGAGAGCCACCAAAATTATCGGTAACATCATTGGGAGCGTTATGTGTCTGAAACGGAACCATCCGCGTGCCCCGTCGACTTTTGCAGAATCGTAGATATCTTGGGGTATGGCAGCGAGTCCTGCAAATAGTAATATTGCCATGAAAGACGAGGTCTTCCAGACATCGGCTAGAATTACGCTGTGCATTGCCAACAAAGAAGCTCCTAGAAAGTTCAATGGTGCAGAAATTACGCCTAGTTTTACCAAAATATCGCTGATAATCCCGACATTTGGATGGAACATCCACCTCCACATAGAGGCTTGAATTATAGCTGGCACTGCCCATGGAACTATTACAATTGCTCGTAAAACTCCCTTGAGCTTGAAAGTGTGGAACATTGCAAGTGCCATGCCTATTCCAATCCAAAACTCTAAGGTGACCGATAAAGCGACAAAATACAGCGTGTAGCCTAGGCTTCCCCAAACTTGAGAGTTTGTAAATGCCCAAGCATAGTTTTCGAAACCGACAAATGGCATTCCTGTCCACAGAATCTTGTCTTTTAGTTCGTGAACACTCCACCAGAATGTCGATGTTATTGGAAAAAATGCGAAGATAATTATCACCAGAAACGTCGGAATAAGGAATAGGTAGGCATACCTAGCCTCCGTTAGCTTAATCTTCATTTTCCCACGTCTCTAAGAAAAAATAAGGGTGCTTCCCTTATAAGGATGCCCTCCTTATAAGGGTGGTCTTAACCTGCTAACAGGGCTTCAAGTCTACTAGCAGCGTCGTCTAAAGCTTCTTTTGGCGTCTTGAGCCTTGTGAGAGCCGCGTGAAGCTCTTCTTGTAGGATATCTGATATTTCGGGGTACTGTGCATGCATCGGTCTGGGCGTGGCACCGTCTATTATGTCTCTTAGGAGAGCCATGTGTGGAAACTTTGCCAAGATGTCTGCGTCTTCGTATAGTGCCTCAAGCGGTGGAGCCTCCCCATATCTTATCGTGAATTCCTTCATCCCATCGTAACTTGCAATCAACTCGATGACCTTCCACACATCTTCCTTGTTCTCAGAATAAGTGTTCATGGCAAGCGCCCATCCACCCAAAGTCGCTGCCGACTCGTAGCCTAGCGCATGTGGATTTGGAACCAAGCCCCATTTGCCCTTAATTTGCGAATCAGGCGGATCCTTTTCAGCTATAGCTGGTACGTAGGGCCAGTTTCTATGGAATATAGC
This sequence comes from Candidatus Bathyarchaeota archaeon, assembly GCA_029883255.1. The sequence goes on from JAOUJL010000081.1 coordinate 5,014, forward strand.
ATTTCCTTCAGTAAACGTCACTCTTGCGTCTTCTTCCATCCACGTTGTAGTGGCCTCTGGCGAAATCATCTCCGTGTAGATAAGATCCACCATGAACTGCAGCGCTGCGACACCCTCCGTTGAGTTTACCACTACATTCCAATTTTCATCGAACACTTCGGCTCCAAAGCCGGTATGAAATTCAAGCCAAGAACAGATGAGCCCCTCGTATTTGGCCCCTTGCCAAGTGAAGCCGTACATATCCGCATAAGCAGGGTCGGCCAATATCGTTTGGGCCTGAGTTACGAGTTCGTCATACGTCTCTGGTGGATCAAAGCCAAAGTCTGTCAAGATATCGGTTCTATAGTAGAGCCCTGGAGTGCCAACAAACAACGGTACAGCCCACAGCTGTCCATTAAACGTGAATGAGTCAAGGGTCGATGGTATAAACGTGTCCCTCATCTCTGAAGTGAGGTAATCGTCGAGAGGCTCTATCCATCCAGCTGCGGCGAATTCTCCTGGCCAGATGACGTCGATGGCTATTATGTCGGGCTTGGGGTCTTGTGCTGTCAACCATACAACGTAGCTGTCATGCTGAGCATCAGTAGACCACGGCATCGCCCTCCAAACAAAATCGATGTATGGATATTCTTCCTCAACCAAGTCTTCAATAGCGTATATCGCTTCTTCCAGAGCTGGATTGAAAGCAAAGACTACCTCAACCATCTCGCGCTCGAGCGCCTTTATCGTTATGCTGTCTGAAGCGGTTGCTTGTTCACTGTCGGTGACGGTCACGGTGGCTGTGTATGTTCCTTCTGTGGCATATTCGTGGGTCGGATTTCGTTCGCCGATTGTGGGTGTTTCGTCGCCGAAGTCCCATTCATAAATGTACGTTGGGGTGCCTCCAATTGGCACTGCCTTGAAGGATACGGTTAGAGGTATAGCTCCAGAGACTGGACTTGCTGAACCTACAACCGTCAAAGGCAAGGATATATTAAGCTGGGCGAGTGCGTCTAAGATTGCTTCCAATCGAGCCGTGGATGTCGCGTCAAGGGTAGTAATTGCCGCTAATAGATCCGCGTAGTTCTGATTTTGATCTGTGGCTATTTCATCCAGTTTGCCTACAATAGCTGACGAGTAGTAGACGACTACACCAGATACGATAATAACAATGATAAGCAAAATCGCCAGAATCCAATCAATCGTTCTATTTCCATTTGGCATCATTCTTCCTCCATATAGCACAATCCTTTATGTATACATGGAATTGTATTAAATACTTTCGATACTCCCATATTCGATTCCACAAACATAACTGAAACTTCTCATAGAAAATCGCTGAACCATGAAAGACTAGACAGCCGTCAACCTTGACTAACCGTAACCTCATCAAATCAAGTTTTCTTTGCAAAAAGCCACGGATTAAGCTTAATCTTAAGGATGAGAGATTGGATTTCCGCAAATGTTTACTGGTAAATCGGTGCTCCTTCTTTTGGGTCTCGGACGACTTTTTCAAATTCTTGCATTAAACGTCGTGTTATTGGTCCCGGGTCGCCGTTGCCTATCACACGCTTGTTAACTTCCACTATCGGGACGATCTCTGCCGCTGTGCCCGTGAAGAAGGCTTCATCCGCTGTGAACAAGTCTGTTGGTGTAATGTTGCTTTCAACCGCTTTGTACCCGAGTTTTTCAGCTAATTTCATAGCAACATCTCTTGTTATCCCAA
>JAOUJL010000082.1 GCA_029883255.1 Candidatus Bathyarchaeota archaeon
TTCATGTGCAAGGAAGAAGAGAAATGTGAGTTTGAGGACGATCTGAAAGGTTGTGCGTTGAAGCATATAGGCGAAGCGCGGAAGCTTATTTCTAAAGGCAAATTCGAGGATGCTGATGTCGAGCTAAGCTATGCTGAAAAACACTTGAAAGAAAAATAAGCGTATTCAACTACCACATTGGGTTGCAGGGGTACAATTCCTACGGCTGGAGTCTAAACAGGTGATTGGTTGATGTGTGGCGATGATTGCAACGGTTGCAATATGAAAGAGTTTAGCAGGTTTCAGAAATTTTTCAGGGCTCTCCACTGCCCAACTAGATGGGTAATCATTCGCTTGATTGGTGAAGGAACAAAAAGCACAAATGAAATTTTGGGAGGGTTAGAGAAAGCAGGAGAAGGCCTTTCCAGGTCAGGGCTTTATTATCATCTTTCTGAGCTGGAAGAGGCGGGCATTATCGAATTAGCTGAATATCGTGAGGTTGGAGGGGGTGCTCCCGAAAAGGTTTGGAGATTAAAAACAAAAGAAATCAAAATTAATCTCTTAAAGGACTTGCCAGAGGTGTCCGGTCATGCCCACTGAAAATGCAGTAGAAGTTTCAAATCTGACTAAACATTTTGGCGAGTTAGTGGCTGTTGACCACATCAGCTTTCAAGTTAAGAAAGGGGAGCTTTTTGGTTTTTTGGGACCGAATGCCGCAGGTAAGACCACTACGATACGAATGCTTACTGGTGTAATTAAACCCGATGATGGTGCAGCTTCCGTTTTTGGCTATGGCATTCTAAGGGAGGGACTTAAGACTAGGCAGTTGATGGGAATTGTTCCTGAAATGGCAAATGCCTATGTGGATCTTTCAGCTTGGAACAACCTCATGCTAATAGGAGAATTATACGGAGTTCCCAAAAGTCTGAGGCGAGAAAGAGCCACTAGACTTCTGAAAGAATTTGGACTATACGAACGAAGGAACCACCTTGTCAGGGGCTATTCGAGGGGGATGAAACAGAAACTGCTGCTTTGTATGGCATTGATCAATGAGCCTCAAATCCTCTTCCTAGATGAGCCAACCTCTGGCTTGGATGTGGAGAGTCAACGACTTATAAGGGACATGATTCGAGATTTCAATAGAAATGGTGTAACTGTTTTCTTAACGACTCACAATATGGATGAAGCTAACCAGCTTTGCGATAGGATAGCGATCATCAACCGCGGCAAAATTGCAGCTATCGATAGTCCGGAAAGGCTTCGATTACGAAGCAGTGGGTTACAGTCAATTGAAGTTAGCTTTGACAGAGGGGTGGACATTGAAGAATTGTCGAAGTTTCACGGTGTTAACGAAGCAAAAAAGATGGGTGATAAAATACGGCTCTATGTTGATGAACCAAGTGAAGTAATAGACAAGCTGCTTGATTTTTCACGTTCAAAGAACCTAAAAATAATTACACTTAACACACTTGCACCTACGTTGGAAGATGTATTCCTTAAACTTGTGAAAGAAGGTTAGGATGGCGACATAATGGAAACCAATCTTTTTTGGGAACAGTTCACGCGGTCTCTTGCTATAGTCAAAAAGAACATACGCATCTATTATTCTAAAGGACCCGTCATAATTTTTGGGCTTCTGGTGCCCTTCTTTCTGTTTCTGTCATTCTACATCGGTCGAAACATGCCTGCTAAAGCTCTCATACCTGGACTGCTCGGGATGACTGCTTTTTTCACAGCAACCTCGGTTGGGCCAGCGATAGTCCCATGGGAGGCAAGAGCCAAAACCCTTGAGAGGCTCATATCTTCTCCAGTTTCCATTTGGACAATATTCCTAGGCGATGTGCTTTCCTCATTTCTATTTGGAGCCCTTGTTTCTGTATTTCCCATTATTGTTGGCTTGTGCATTGGTGTCCAAATTGTTAATCCTTTAATTCTGGGATTTGGAGTGGTTCTTGCTACGTTTTGTTTCGCATCTTTCAGCATATTGTTATCGGCTTATCCTCCCACGGACACTCCAGCAAGTGTAATGATGCTCTCATCCATGATCAAGTTCCCGTTAGTTTTTATAAGCGGAATTTTCATTCCAATAGAAGAACTGCCAGCTTGGGGGAAAACTATCTCTTCGATTTCTCCCTTAACATATTTTACAGATTTGGCGAGGTATTCCATAAGCGGTAAGGGTTATTACCCAATTGAGCTAGACCTCATAGTTCTCGCAGTCTTTGCAATTGCCTTTCTAGTTTCGGCTATAAAGATTCATGAGCGAACAATGCAAAAGAGGCTTTGACAATTCGAGAAATGTCCACTCGTTTTATACTCTTTGCAAACGTGCGTTTATGATTGCTGCGCGCGTGCGCATCAAAAGGGTATTAAATGTTTTGCTGAGATCCGGTGATCCTCCGCATATCTAGAAGAAAAAGTTATAAATCATCGGAATTGTTCTCTAATATTCGGTGATGTCCCGATTGCCTGACTTGGACGAGTCTGATTTGAAAATTTTAATGGAGTTGCAGAACGATGGCAGGATGAACTATGCAGAGATTTCCAGAAGGACAGGAATTCCTTCGTCAACAGTTTATGACAAGATCACAAGGCTGGTGAATAAAGGAGTCATAAAGAAATTCACGGTCATTCTGGACAAAGAGAAAGTTGGATTTGGAGTATCTGCGTTGATTGGAGTTGAGACAGGAGCTCAGTTATACAAAAACGTGGCGAAGGAGCTTTGCCAGATGCATGAACTGATCAAGGTCTATGGAACAACCGCGGAGTTCGACCTGATGGCTAAGGCTAGGACTACCTCTCTGGAGAAATTGAACGAAATTCTCAACAGTATCCGTGAAATAAAGGGAGTAGACGACATCTTCGTTATTCCGATACTAAAAACCTTCAAAGATGAAGACATTGTTCCCCTAAGCGAATCAATTCATGCCTTCGTCGTTGAAGGTGTTACAAACACGAAAATAGAATGAAGGAGGTGAAGATATGACTGCTCGAGAGATTGTTGTAAAATTCTTTGATAAGGAATATGAGAAAGTGTCTTTGGAGGAGTTGTGCAGAGCACCCCTTTCTGCCGTAAGTGGGATAAGCGAATCCGATGCCGCTGATCTCAAGAAGGCCTTCGGAATCGACACCGTTGAGGAGCTGGCCACAAACAACTACGTCTTACTGGCCCAAGGAATTAACGCCTTATCCAAACATTCTGCAAAGATACTGGACAAAGAGTTCGAGTCAACAGAGTTCGGGGAACTGAGGGAAAAGCCAGTATCCGCTCTCTCAGGAATCTCTGAGGCTGACGCCACACTTCTCAAGAAAGCTTTTGGTGTTGACACGGTCCGTGAGCTAGCCGAGAACAAATACGTGAAGATCGCCCAACTCCTAACTGCCATAGTGCGTTTGGAAAGTCTTTCAGCGCGTTCGACAATAGGTTGAAAAAAGTTTGGAGGCTTTGGAATGAGTTATCTCCCAAGGCAAGAACCAAAAGAGGAGCGAATGAGGGAACCTGAGTTTAAGGTGACTATCAAATATCGGGGGATGTTCAAAAAACACGAGATGTTCTACGGTGAACGCGAGAATAGAAGCATTGAGAACCCAATTACGCGCATAAGTGAAGATGTTAAATCGTATCTTGACAGTGATGACGTGAAAGAAATCAAGATTGAAAGGTTGAGATCAAAATGAGCGCGCTACCTTGAATACCTTAGGAGGTGAAGGTGTATGATGTCGCGTGAATTAGAAGGCAAAGAAATAATCGATGCAAAAGCAGATAAATTTGGGAAGGTTATTGGAATTGGAATTGACTGCTCAGAAATGCGAGTGACCTATTTACGTATAGAGGTAGATGATGACATAGTCAAACTTTGGGGATATAAGAAGCCTTTCTTGGGCCATCTGCAGGTGTTGATTCCAGTGGGTGTAATCTCAGTTGGACGTGATGTAATGAATGTCAAAAAATCTGCAACAGAGTAGAGAAATAATTGAAATTCCTCAAAAGTAGGAGGGAGTTAAACGGCAGAAAAAACGAAGAGGCTCTGTTCCAATTGCGGTGCAGAGATAAGCGCTAGAGCGAAGATCTGCCCCAACTGTGGTGCCGAGCTGAAAACCAAGCGGGGCCATGTGCTCATAACATGGATAAAAAAAGATTAGGCTGCAGCCTCGCAAGGCCAAAACGACCGGAGACTTTACAGGCGCTGGAAAACTAACACGCAGTACTTAGTAAGAGGGAATCATGTGGCGAGTGAATGCGAGAATCCCGAGGAGTTGTTTATTATAGGTATAATGGTTGCTGTGTTCGCACTCGCCGTTCTGGTCATCACGAAGGCGGAGAATATGAATCTTGGAATAATTGGTCTTTTGCTCGGTGTTGGAAGTTGCATGCTAGCTCTAGGTGTGAGATCGTGCACTTGGAATGGTGGTCGTACTGAAGAGTGAATTGGAGTGACGTACCGATGAGAAAAGCGGTCATAGGAATGTGGAAAACAGAAGGTCAAAAAGTCACTTGGACGCATTCCTTTCTACATGAAATCTTAGAAGCCATACCCGTTAACGTCGAATCTTTGATTGATGTTGGTTGTGGTAAAGGTATCATCGGTGCTTTGGTACGAATTTACCGAGACGCTTCAAGGTTAGTTGGTGTTGATATATTCAAACCATACCTTACCTTTTGCAAAATACACCGTCTTTATGACGAAATATATCGTATTGACTTGAGAAAAAATCCTCTGCCTTTCAAAAGCAACGAGTTTGAGGTTGCCACATGTATTGAGGTAATCGAACACATCCCAAAAACCAATGGCGACAAACTTTTGAAGGAACTAGAACGAATCAGTAAAACGGTAATAATGACTACTCCTGCTCATTCTACACCATCCAAAGATTATGATAATAATCCTCACAGAAAACATGTTAGTCTTTGGAATCAACAAGACCTGCAGAAAAGAGGTTACAGAGTGAAAGGAGTTGGTAATTATGCTATACCCATTCGAAATTTGCCAATCAATTTTAGGCATGTAAGTTCGAGATTTCCTCCTTTTTTCCAGTTTTTGTTAGCCAAAAAAGAGGATAAAGGCTAGAGGACAATATGCCCATGAACTCAGAATTTCACGCTTTGAAAGCTGAAGAGGTTGTTAAAGCTTTAGAATCTTCTCTGCAAGGCTTGAGCCAAGAAGAAGCTGAAAGCAGACTAAAGGAGTTCGGACCAAACGAACTGCGGGAAAAGAAGGGAACAACCGCTCTGAGCATTTTCCTAGGGCAGTTCAAAAGCATTTTTGTTATCATGTTAATAGTGGCCGCAGTTACCTCTGGCTTAGTAGACGTGTATTTTGAAAACAGTACTCCAATTGACGCCTTTGTAATATTTGCAATTGTTGCTATGAACTCTACCGTTGGTTTTGTCCAGGAGTATCGATCAGAAAAAGCCATGGAAGCTATGAAGAAACTGACCGCTCCTAAGGCCCGGGTGAAACGAAACGGAAAGGAGACCATGACAGCCGCTCGCGAAGTGGTTCCGGGAGACATCGTTCTTTTAGAGGCTGGAGATCGTGTTCCTGCGGATGCGCGATTAATTGAGGCTGCGGACTTAAGAACGGATGAGGCAGTTTTAACCGGCGAATCCACTCCGGTAGAAAAAGGCACTTCAGCTCTCAGAGTTGACACCCACGTAGCTGACAGAAAGAACACGATTTTCATGGCGACTCACATCCTCTATGGCAGAGGAAAAGCTGTAGTAACGTCCACAGGGATGAACACGGAGTTTGGAAAAGTTGCCGAGATGGTGCAGGCAAGCGCAGACGAGGAGACACCTCTCAAACTCAAGCTGGAGCGTTTCTCCAAAAAACTGGCAATAATCATCTCCATCGTCTGCGTTGCCATATTCTTGCTTCAAGGATTCAGAGGTCAGCCTCTCGTTGAGTCCTTCATGATAGCGGTTGCTTTAGCTGTGTCAGCTGTCCCAGAAGGGCTGCCGGCAATAGTCACTGTGACCCTTGCGTTGGGTGCACGAGACTTGGCAAAGCGTAATGCCGTTGTCAGGAGGCTTACATCGGTCGAAACCCTTGGATCTACTACGGTCATTTGTTCAGATAAAACAGGCACCTTAACGAAGGGCGAAATGACCGTGAGAGAAATCTGCGTTAACGGTCAAACTGTAGAAGTGACAGGGGTAGGTTATGAACGCAGAGGCGAGTTCCGTATAGACAACACTCCAATCAACCTTGAAGAAAGTTCTAATCTCCAATTGTTGCTAAGGATAGGCACTCTCTGTAATAACGCCAGTTATGACGGACAGCGTATCTTCGGGGACCCGACAGAGGGAGCGCTAATTGTGGCAGGGACCAAGGCTGGCTTGTGGCAAGACGAGATGCAGAAGCTATACCCACGTGTGGACGAGATTGCATTCAGCTCTGAGAGAAAACGCATGGCAACGATTCACCAAACGCCTGAAGGAGGACTAGTAGCTTATGTCAAAGGGGCTCCAGAGGTTATTTTGCAACTCTGCGAGTACGTCTACGACAATGGCAGAGCAAAGAAATTGACCATAAGGAAAAAGCAGCAACTGTTGAAAACGAACGAGACGATGGCTGGCAGAGCTCTGCGTGTACTGGGCATGGCCTATAAAACATTGCCAAATAATTTGAAAGATTTCAAAGAAGAAACCGTTGAAAACCACCTCGTTTTTGTGGGTTTAGTGGGCATGATTGACCCGCCTCGAGAAGAAGCAAAAGAAGCGAATAACC
>JAOUJL010000083.1 GCA_029883255.1 Candidatus Bathyarchaeota archaeon
ACTGTCGCCGACGAGGATTAGATCTATGCTTATCTCGTCAAGTATTTTTGCTACTTGATAGTCGTAAGCCGTTAACATTACGATTTTTTCTTTACCCTTTTTTCGCCTAATCCTTTCTTGGAATTCCATTTTTATCCTCCCTGAATTTCGCTAAGCATACAAGCGTCTCGTTCACCGGTGTTTTGATGTGATGTTTTCTACCCAGCTCAACTACCTTTCCGTTTAGAAAATCAATCTCAGTTCTCTTACCCTTCACTATGTCTTGATACATAGAAGAAAAATTCGTATACGTGGAGATTTTCTCGTCAATTTTTTCCTCCAAATGTTCGGGAAAGGTGATTCCTTCAGCTTTTCCGACTTCAACGCATTCCTTGACAATTTTGTGTCGAACAGTTCTCAACGAATCGGCAACGATTTCATAATTTTTAACTTGGAAGATGGCGGATAACGGGTTTGCTACGCAGTTGACAATCACCTTGTTCCATACTTCCTTTTTGATGTCGTTAGAAAGCCTTGTCTTTAGCATGCATCCATTGAAAATCTTCACTATTTTCTTCGCAACTTCATTCTGCTCAATAGTTGTTTCTCCGTTCCAAAATCTTATTTTTCCGGGTTCAAAGAATTCAGCCGCCATTGCTGTTATACCCCTTAAAATTGTGGCTTCGTCGCCAGCCGCACGTTTGACGATTTCTTCGTTTCCGAGCCCGTTCTGCAAGATCAGAATAATCGTGTCTTTTTTGAGAAGGTTTTTGGTTTTTTCAACGGTTTTTGCCAGGTCATATGCCTTTGTTGTTAGAATGATTAGCGTTTTTTCGGGTATTTCATGGATTTCGGTGTCAGCCCTAAGATAGAAAGTTTCGTTTGTGTCTCCGGAAATTGTCAAGCCCTTCGAAATCACGGCCTTCACGTGGGCCTTGTTTCCAATCAACGCTACGTCATTTCTTTTAGAGAGGAAAGCTCCATAGACGCTTCCGATGGCACCAGCGCCTAAAACAAAGATTTTGTCAACGTTCATGTTTTTCATCCTCCAAGGCAAGGTAACCGCCTTCTTCAGCAAGTTTTGAAAGCCTTTCTTTGATTGAGGTCATGGATTCAGCTAGGTTTTTTTCGTTGTCAAAGTTAAGCAGGATTTCATGGCACTTCTTTACGTCTTGCTTCAGTTTTCTTGCTATTTCCACGAGTTTCGGTATCGCCCTTACAACGTTGTCAACTATGGTGATTGTCGCTTTCTGCGCTGTTCGAGAAAGAGGATTTAGATCTATTGCTATCACTGTTTTGCCCATCTTAACAAGGGCTTCTGTTCTGTCCCCGTCCTCCAACGGCACCAAAACCACATCAGCCAAAAGTATACCCCGTGGATCTACACGTCTCCTTTCGCTTCCCAACTCCAGAATCTTTGCAGAAGCATCCTCACCTACCCCCAAAACCTCATGGGCACCAGCCTTTTCCAGCAACTTCTTGATTGACATTTCTCTCTCAAGCGATCTATAGAACAGATTGACCTCAATTCTCGCTTTTGTAACATTGGCTAGCTCTACTATCTCTTCGGCCACCAAGGCTGCTGTGTTTCCGTTAACAGAGACAACTGCTCTCTCAGCTGTCAAAAGTGCCGATGCAGCTGCCTTTATAGCTTTTGAGGCTGTTTTGGCTGTTTTCTCGCCTGTCAGGTAGTCGAAGGCTTCTCCCCGACCGTGGGCTATAAGGCCAGCAGTTGCCACTACACCTTCGCTGAAGTGTTCAATTAGTCTTTCTCGTATTCGAAGAGATTCTGCTCTCGGATGTTCTGGCGGAATCTTGATACTTTTCATTTAAGTAGTCGTGCTCCTTTAAAGTCGATTCCGCTGACAATGATTCTTCCCTCTGAACAGTAATTACGGAAAACCTTGAGAAGTTCTTCAAGGTATTCTTCTTCAACTAGAGTGAATGCGGATTCTCCGAACATCTGCATGCTGCAGATGAACTCAGTCTCATCAGCTGCACTTAGTGTTCTCCTTATTCTCTCAGTTATCAATCCTACATGCTCTGCGAATTGGCGCGAAAACTTCATGAAATTGGTAACATTCGGCTCCTCAATCAGCCCATCAACGAGTTTTCCGCCAAAATTGTTTATGCGCCTTCGGATTTTCTCGTCTGTTAGAAACTTTTTTGTGGACAACGAGCCGAAGGTTAGGGAAGCCACTACATAGTCTTTCGGAACCGGCACATTTTTTATTTCGCCGATTCCTGGCGCTCCAGGCTTAACTCTTATTTCTACACCGCCGAAAGTTTCGGCGATCACCGTGCCGAGTCCCGTTTTACATTCAACTTCAGCCATGTGTGCAAGCTGAGCAGCCTCTATTTTAGATATGCCCAAGCCAAACACATCATTTAATGCTAGGGCTAAACCTAGTGCTGCAGCTCCGCTGGTGCCGAATCCAGCACCTGTTGGAACTTCAATATGATGTTTGACAATAATCTCGAAGTTTTCCATTTCTTTAAACCGTGAAAGAAAGGAGTCTACAACGTGTTTGGAGACTTCTGCAGAATTTGAAGCGGAACCATTGATCTTAACTTGTAGAGAGCTTTTCAAGGCTTCACTCACCTTCACGACGGTTTCCACTCCTCGGCTTAGTGAAACGCCAGCCCCCAGGGAACCGGCATATAAAGAGTTTGCTGGGTGATCAAGTATTTGGAAGAAGCCTGTAATGTGGCATGGTGAGAAAGCCCTAGCCTCTTTCATATTCGACGCCTGAACATTAAAGTTGCAGGAAAAGGCCAAGATAAGAATTCTGTATGGATTGTTTAAACACGTTTAAACTCTATGGTCTTTTCACTGAACCATACTAAATTTGTTATTTGCGTTTTCTGAAGATTTTGCCTCCGTCATCGTATTCACCTGTCACATATTCGAATCCTACTTCTGCAAGCTGGCACGCTTCTCCACTGTTGGTTGCTACTCTTACAGTGAAATCGTCATCTGTGTTGTTGAATAAGGCTTTTTCCAAGTCTATGTAAATTAACGTGTTCTGAATGCTTTTGTGTCCTAGAAGTTTCTGCACATACAGAATATCCTTTGTTCTATGGTATTCCGTTGTGGCTTTCCAATGTCTGAAAGTTCGCGCGCGATAGCTATCCTTTGATATACCCGTATGATTTTGTTCCCAAGCTCGATGTCAATGAGGATGGAATCGTAAACATAGTTGACATTGCAGCAGTAGCCAAGGCTTATGGTTGCAAATCTGGGGATCCAAACTGGAGCCCAATAGTAGACATGGATCTAAACGAAGAAATTAACATAATTGACATATCTACGGCAGCAAAAGACTATGGAAAAACATTCTAACAAACTCTTTGTAGAAATAGGAGATTGATCCAAAAGCTTTATTTGAAAATTCAACGACAAAGTATTTGGAAGATGTTACTGGAAGATTGTTTCACAAGTTTTATCTTCTACGAATTGTATACTAGGAGAACAAAGAAGGGAAAAAAATGGAAAAAAAGATTGTGTTAACGATCTGTGGGTTGCTGTTATCAACATGTCTTCTAAATGTTGCGACATATAACCTGATTAGCCTGTCCTCTCCTGAAGCGACTGTTAGTGTGAGCCCTCCACATACACCAGCACAAATTTGCGACACATTCGAAATAAACATTACAGTGACTGATTGTGAGAATCTCTTTAGGTTCGAAATTGTCCTCTATTACGACGGGGAGCTTTTAGAATTTCTAGAGGCAAAATCCGGCCCGCGCGCGTGCGACTGGTTTACCAAAACCGAAGTTGAAGAAGGAGGTTTGTATGTTAACTTGACATTGATAGCAGAATTTGAGGAAACAATGAAAGAAAGCAGCGGCATATTGGCAATAATCAAATTCAAATGCATTAAAGTGGGTGAAGGGGGATTTGATTTTTTGAAGTGCGAACTCCAGGAAGATTTTCCGCACGACGATATCCCATCCGGCTTTGAGCGCGGTACCTACAGAGTAACCGAAATAGTGAATGAAAAAGTACTATACGAGGACTACACATTGTGTACGGATGTAAATTTTCCTGGGTACCATCTCTTCACCATAAATGCGAGTAACGTTGAGTTAGACTTAAATAGCCATACAATTAACAACACTGCAGAAAAGGGCTATGCTGTCGTCGTACTTGAAGGTAGAAGTAACGTAACCATCAAGAATGGCGTGATAACGAATTTTCAATACGGCATTGAAATACAATCTGGGTGTAGCAACATCAACATCATCAACGTCACGGTTTCTAATTCATCTGAGACAGCTATAAACATAGTGGATTCCCACAACGTTCATGTCTGCAATAACATTGTGTCGTACAACATGAAGGAGGGTATCTTGCTAAACAAGTGTAGTCACTCTGAAGTCAGCCGCAATCTGCTGTCAAAAAACGAAGCTTATGGGATTTACATGAAGGATTCCGTGAATAACAATATTAGCCACAACACAATTTCAGACAACTATGCGCTCGACCCGGACAAGCGTGAGTCTGGTGGAATCCGTATATATTATTCTGGGCAAAACACCATTTTCAACAACAACTTCATCAATAACACACAATTTTTAACAACAACAACACCAAATCATTTTGAAATTTCAGGTGGAGTCAAGTCGCAGAATGCTTGGGATTGGAGTTATCCGTATGGAGGAAACTACTGGGATGATTACGATGGTGTCGACGAGTTTTCTGGTACATATCCGCAGAACGTGACAGGACCTGACGGAATATGGGACAGACCATACTACCTTAATGGATATAATCAAGACGAGTATCCGCTTATGAATCGATACAACACGACGCTTAAAATATTTGAATTTGCGTGGAAAGTCAAATATCAAACACCTAACATGACAAGCGAGCCAAAGGAGATATGTTGTCCAGTTGCTGTTTTCAGTGACTCCTCTATAACAGACTTCAGCTTCAATAGAACTCTCAGATATCAGATAAGCTCTAAAGTTAGCAATGGCACCTTCTGTAAGGTAATAGTTCCTAAGGAGTTACTTTACGGTGCCTTCACCGTTCTCATCGACGACATCCTTACACCTTCAATCTTAGATTGGGACGAAAACCAAGTCTTCATAAACGTTACTTACACCGAAGGTAACCACAACATCAAAATTAAGGGACAAATAACAATCATCGGCGACTTAACGGGCGACGGAAAGGTTGGCATTCGGGACATCGCTATGGCAGTCAAAAACTTCGGGGTGCAACAACTTCAAGACTAGAAAAGAAACAACAAAACTATACTTCCCTCTTTTTTCTTACAACGATTTCTGTTTTCTTCGTTCTTTTATGCATTTCACTAAACTCCAAAAAAGTATTCCAATGAATAGAATAGAACATTGAGATATACCAGAGTGATAATGTCGTTCATAAAAGCAACATAAGAAAGCTCGCGCTCCTTAAAATTGTTGTACGCGTGTGGGCAAATGCAGCATTTTATGAAACCTAAAGCCTCAGCTTTTTCGAGTTACTTAAATACGCAATGCTTCACTTTTAAAGTGAACGGGGGAAACGAGCTTCATAATGACTGAAGGGCGTGTGTGGCGTCTTCTTTTCACGCTTCTGAAGCTGGCTGAGATGGGGGCGCATCGGAGAACAGCCAAGATTTCAACAGAGTATCTAGCAAGAAAGCTGGGCATGTCGCAGCAGACGGCTTCACGCCACCTGATCGAGCTGGATGACAGGGGCTGGATTAGTCGAACCATAACGCCTGAGGGATGTCTCATTAAAATCACAGACTCTGGTGTTACGGAGCTGAAGAAACTCTACTCAAATCTGCGCCTTTTGATGGAAGCCGCTTATCCTCCTTCGGTGACTCTGGAAGGCGTGGTTTTCATGGGATTAGGCGAAGGAGCCTATTACATAAGTAAGGAACTGTACAGGAAACAGTTCATTGAGAAGCTAGGCTTTGACCCTTATCCGGGCACGCTTAACCTGAAACTGACAACAGATTATGATGTCAAGACTCGTTCGGAGCTTGAAGCCTACCCAGCGGTTGAAATTGAGGGATTTAAGAATGAAAACCGTACCTTCGGACATGTGAAATGTTATCCGGTGATAATAGAAAACAAGGTGAAAGGCGCTGTGATCTCAGCTTTAAGAAGCCACTACGGCGCTTCAGTGATCGAGGTTATCGCTCCCGTTTTTCTGAGAAAGCAGCTTAAGCTGAAGGACGGACACAAAGTTAAGGTCGAAGTTTTAACGCTTCCATGAGAATTAACGTCATGTTGAAAGAGAGTACTTGTACTCGTAGACTACTCTCGGCTTCCGCGTCGTAGCAAGCGCATAGCCGATTATCAATCCGATGACTAAGCCACCTAGATGGGCTAGATTGTTCACGTTCCTACCCGCACTCATCATCAACAAAAAGAAAGAATACAACAACGCACCAATTATCGATTGGCCGATTGCCCGTCTGATATAAATCGTACATGCCCCGAACAACCCGAAAATGGCGCCAGAAGCTCCAGCGGAAACCATAGAAGGATCGAAGAGTAGCGTCAACAAGTTTCCAGCCAACCCGCTTAAGAAGTAAACGAGAATGTATTCTCGAATAGCAAACAATTCCTCAGCCCTGAGCCCAAAAATAAGCAGGAAGAACATGTTACCCAAAAGATGGACCATGTTGACATGGACAAACATGGCTGTGAAAAGCTGCCAGTATCCACCATTTAAGACAAATGAGTTGTG
>JAOUJL010000084.1 GCA_029883255.1 Candidatus Bathyarchaeota archaeon
GTAATGTCAGGTTTAAGTGTAGAACGTTGCTCACTTTTTTCCAGTTCACCGCTGTCTCAACGCAGCCGTCTCGGAGTAGAGCGATGCCTTGGGCTGCAACTCCGAGTTTTTCGCAGACGAAGCTTCCGAGTACAAGTTCTTTTAGACAGGATACGCCTAGGCAAGCTTTCGGTTTTCCTTTGCTAAGAATTTTTGTAGCCACGCTTCCTCCAGGTATAATGAATACATCCTTGTAGCCTAGCTTCTTGGCTTGATGAGTTATCTCAGGTATGCCACATTTTCCGCATTTCATGCATTCATAGCCATATTCTTCTAGTTCTGCGTGGCAGTCTCGTGAACGTAGACACTGAGGCAGCAGCAAGATTCTCTCTGAGTATGGTGTGGCTGCGAACTTCTTTTTTGACGCATTGTTTTTTGTGTCTACGTAAAGCTGAAGTAGCTCTTTCTCGTCGACTCCCATCTTTGCTGCAAGTTGCTCTAATTTTCCAATAGTGATTCCGCTAAGTTTTGATTTAGCAAGCTTTTTCATGAGCCGCATGACGGAGCCGTTTTTGTTGAGGTTCATGTGTCTCGCATCTTCAGTTAGTCTTTGTGAAATATAAACGTTCAACCTGAATCGCGTCAAAACCAACCTTGTTTAAATCATGCGTATGGTGGGCCGGGCAGGACTTGAACCTGCGACCTTCGCCTATCTTCATGCTCGGCGTTCGTAAGGGCGATGTCCAAACCATGCTAGACGACCGGCCCTCTAGCTCAATATGTAATGGCAGTTGATAAAAAAGTTAATGCATCACCAAGCCCTTTCCAGACGCATAGGAACTTTTTTAGGACAACAAACTTAAAAATAGCTGAAGAGCGGGGTTGCCCTAGCCTGGTAGGGGGCAGAATAGAGCCCAAGCCTGCTAAGCCTGTGGTCCTTACGGGCCGCGCGGGTTCAAATCCCGCACCCCGCGCCATCCCAAAAGGTAGTGAAGAAATAGTTTTTGAAGAGTTTTCTTTGAAAGCTTGTGTTTTTGCTGAGATTTTAGGTTTAGGTTAATTTTCGATTGCCATTCATTCACATCCTTGATTTGGATTAGTCTTTTTCTGAAAATAATATTCGATTGGTCGTATTTCGACTTTGCCGGTGCGCTAGATTGCGCACACAGCTCTATGGCTATCTCAGATTATGTATTTTTCGTTTGGTTTTTCAAAGTCTTTTACGATCTCCATGGCGCGTCTAGGGGCTTCTATCCGGTTGAGCGGAACGCCTCTCAGGAGCACCCACGGACTTTTCTCAGCCAATCTTGTGACTATGTGGTTCTCACCAAAACATTCTCTTGAGATTTCATAGACCAAACGATGAACCTCAGTCTCTGGAATGTGTCCCAGAGCGTGTAAGTACTCGTGGACTAACATGCTGTAGACGAATGCGTTGACAAGTCGTTTTGACTTTGTGGCGGCTTCGACAATTTCTACAAGGGTTCTGTTCAAGACTATGTTGTTCGTGCCTAATGGATGATACGCGCCAAGGTGAAGAGGCAGATTGTCTAAGAAAAGCATCATGCCCCTTCGATGCTCGCTTAAAGAATCTTTAACGGTGTCCTTGACTATCTCCCAAACCTCGCTGAAACCTTCCGCTTTATTAATCCTAGAACGATAGACCTCAGCCTTAGACATTCTAACTGTTTCATCCATATGATCGACTCTAATATGACATACGGAATATCTAGCCTAAAAACCTTTCAGCACGCACAGTAGTAACAACGAAAACTCCAGAAGGTATCCATTTTTGACAAGATTTATAAGTAGACGTTGTTTCTGCTGACAGTCTCAGAATGAAATGATCGTAGCCGAGTTGTACAACATGCCATG
This sequence comes from Candidatus Bathyarchaeota archaeon, assembly GCA_029883255.1. The sequence goes on from JAOUJL010000084.1 coordinate 1,855, forward strand.
GAAATTGGTACATATTAGGAAATCAGGTCGTAAACCCTCAAACGGTCGACGATGCAAGATTTGTGAATGTGAAATTGTTGATGACAAAGCTTGGAGTAACCGAAACAAACATCGTTCTAAATATATTTGCAAGATCTGTTTTCCCAAAATATGGGTTTAAACACAGAGCCGTGCACGTCTTACGCTTTATTGGATGTCATACTCATATTCGTCGTCATCATCTTAGTTTGCATGGTGTGTTTTAAACCTGTGAACAGAACGCCTGTTCTTCTGAACCTTGTGCAACTGAACTTTCTAAGTCTATAATTTCTAAGACAAAGAAGAAGTTTAGAAGTTTGTAATTCTCTTTACTTAATTATAAGTTGGAAACATAGAGTGAGTACACAGTGAATTCTATGATCGTCAAGGAAGTCTACGCATAAACAATCTTATCCAAGTCCAAAGTCCATGACTGTACAATTAACCCCTACATTGGTTGTAAGCACGGCTGCCCCTACTGCTATGCTCGATTTATGAAAAGATTCACTGGGCATAACGAAGAATGGGGTCAATTTGTGGACGTGAAGATTAATGCTGCTAGATTACTGCAACCTGAGATAGAGAAGAAAAAGCCTGTAGAGTCTGGATAAGTGGAGTATGTGATCCCTATCAGCCAATGGAAAAAAAATATAACTAACGAGAAGATGTCTCGAAATCCTATCAAAACACAATTGGCCAATCACAATACAAAAAGTCTCCGCTCGTAAAACGAGATCTGGAATTACTCGGAAAATTCACCAATACTGAAGTCGGACTTACGATCACCACCAGCGACGAGAACATCAGAACGATCTTTGAGCCACATACACCATCGATCAAAGATGGAATTGAAACGTTAGAGAAACTACATTCAGCAGGCCTGAAGACCTTCGCAATGATAGCACCATTACTTCCAAAAGCCGAAAGTTTGGGGACACACCTAATCGTAAAAGTAGACTATGTGCTCATTGACAAAATGAATTATCATTACGCAGGTTGGGTATACAAGAAGCATGGATTAGAATACGCGATGACAGACAACTTCTTCAAACGGAAGAAAATGAAATTTGCCAACGCGCTAGAAAATGGAGAAATACCTTATCAATTGTTATTCTGATCCACGCTTGCACATATCCGCAAACATAATTCGAGCATAATGAATCAGTATGAACGCGCGCAATGTTTTTTAATCCGTATGTACGCATGCATGAGTTATCCGCAAAATGGAGGTCAAAGTATGGCTAGACGAAGCAAGAAAGACAAAACTGCAGGTCGGGAACAGCATAGACAGTTGCAAAGGGCTAAGAAGATGAAGAGGAAACAGAAGAAGAACGCTGCACTTCCTAAAAGGCACAAAGGGAAAAAATAGTCTTTTTGTATACACACGTTAGACGAAACTTTCTAAGTCTATAACTTTCTAACCAAACAGAGAATTTAGAAGTTTATAAAATCTATATCTAATTATAAAGGAGAAAGTTAGAAACCTACTATATGAAAGAAGGAGATGACATGAAGAATAATCCTGTTATCCAGACTATGCTTGATCACAAGTCAATCCGAAAATATACCGATGAAATGCCCTCCGACGAAGTGGTAAAAACAATTGTTAGAGCCGGTCAACAAGCGCCTTTCGCTTATCAATCCTACAGCGTGCTACTGTCACGAAACAGAGGGCAGAACCCCTACAAAGCACCACTTTTGTTTACGATCTGTCTTGATCCTCATAAATTCGAACACATAATGACTAGAAGAAACTGGAAGCTGATCACGAATGATTTGGCATTATTGGTCCTTGGCATTCAAGACGCATCCTTGATGGCGGAGAATATGGTTGTTGCAGGAAGAAGTCTAGGACTTGGAAGCTGCTTGCTAGGAAGTGCACCATATAGAGCGGAAAAAATCGCGAAAAAGTATAGCCTGCCAAAGAGAGTGTTTCCCCTAGTACAATTAGTTATGGGCTATCCAGCGGAAGACCCACCGACACGACCTCGATATCCTATGGAATTCACTCTTTTCGAGGATAAATATCCTAAGATGGATCAAGATACAATTTCAAAAGCCATGCAACAAATGGACGAGGGATATCTCGCCCAAGACTACTACCGCAAGCTGAAAGCAAAAATACGCCTAGAAGGCAATCGTGAGGAAACATTCACCTACGATAATTATAGCTGGACAGAACACATTTGCAGAAAGCTGGGTCAATGGGATCCGGACCCAAAGGAACTACTGGAGCAATTTGAGAAACGCGGTTTCCATATCACGGGAAAAAGAGATCAAAACTCGCGCGTGCGCCTTTGAAAGACGTTATGAGTTAAACGTAGGCTTTTGCTGACAACTATTTCCTAATGCGTCGGATTTCGAATACGACAGGGTTCTCTGGGTCCGGGCAAGCATTGAATATTGTGTCTCCATCTTCGCTCCATGGGAACTCTACTCCGTAACGCATAGCGTAAATCTTTGGCAGCAGAACCATAAGCGCACTATAGCATATATCTCCTCTAACAGATCTACCATCGAAAACTATTTTATCGCCTACTTTATGTCCAAGCGCACATTTTCCCTTTTGACTCTTTACGGTAACTTCAATAACGTATGGCATGCAAATCACCAAGCTCAACATATAAATGAATTATTATAAGATTTTTTCGAAAGAAAAATTGATAAAAAAGAGATATCTGCTGTATGTGCACAGAATTGAAGTGATGAAATCATGAATGCAGCTTCAGCTAAGTATGCCATTGTTCGACCTGTACCTGATTCATATGATCAGTGTGTAAGGACGAAAAATGAAAAGATAGACGTTGATTCCGCAAAGAGACAACACGCAGGATACTGCAAGGCTTTACAGAAGTCTGGACTAGAACTTGTCTGGATAGAAGGCGACAATAATCTTCCTGATAGCTGTTTTGTAGAAGACACGGCCGTGATATTAGGAGAAAAAGCTGTAATCTGCAATATGAGCATAAAATCACGAGCTAACGAAGTAGTTGAAGTCGCCAAAGTTCTAGAAAAACTAAAAGAAACGTATTATATCAAACCGCCAGCCACCATTGATGGCGGAGACGTTCTTAAAATTGAAGACAGAGTTTTCGTAGGCCTCTCAAATCGAACTAATTGGCAAGCCATAGTGCAGCTCAAGAAGATTCTGGAAAACAGCAACTTTGAGATAGTTCCAGTAAAGATCCACAACGTGCTTCATCTAAAGTCTGCGTGCACGTATCTTGGAGATTACTATGTCATATTTTCAAAGGGACACTTTGACACGGAAATTCTGCGAGACTACAAGAAAATTGTGGTTCCAGAAGGAGAGGAATACGCTACGGACTGTCTTGCCATAGACGGAACGATCTTGATGGCAAAGGGCTACTCGAAGGCGAAGAAACTCATAGAAAAGGAAGGTTTTCCGGTCAAGGAATTAGACACATCAGAATTCCGTAAAGGAGATGGAGCTCTGACTTGCCTATCAATAATATGGTAACCGCACGTACGTGTGCATCTAGGAGAACCCATAAAGATTCTAACTTCTTAACCAAATCATGAAACAGAAACTCAGAAGCCCAACGATATTTTGTTAAATAAGTCTACGATACAAGAAGTACGTTTTACTCATACCTTACCAAATAGATCGGATCGTCTTTCAGATGCCATAAAAGTTCACGGTATGTTTCCATGGCTTCTTCTCGCTTTTTTCCTTTCATGTTAGGTATTTCTTCTTCCAGTCTTCTTAGCCTAGTCGCAGTCTTCATTTTGAACTCGCTTCATACTCTCTGAGTGTTTCTTATATCGTAATATGTAATAAACTTTTCGTTTCTCTATCTAACAGACATACAATTGTGCGTGCAGATGCGTGCCTGCATTGGATTTCTCTACGTTTCTATCGGGCTCGCGCTCTTACTCTTGGCTCAAGCAGCGTCCACAACCACTCAACGAACTCCCTGAGATTCTTTGTTTGAATAAGTGCATCGCCAGGACCTGTGATTTCTGTGACCAAGCCTTCTCCACCTAGCATAGTCTCCTTCAGTCCTCCGAATTTTTTGACTTTATAATTGCAAGAATCACTAAAAGCCACAAGGTGAAAGTTATCCACAATCAATGTCTGACCTGGCTTCAGGGTGTGTTTGTCTATTGCTCCGAAAGTGTTTATGAACAGTGTTCCGTCGCCAGTGACCTTTATCATAAAAAGTCCCTGTCCGAATAGTCCTTTCGTGAAACCTTGCCATTTAACATCTAAATCTACGTTTTGCGTGGAAGCAATGTAAGCAGACTTTTGCACTATGTAGCCTTTATCTGGTTTAATCTTTAGAGGTTCAATGTCGCCGACTGGAGCAGAGACAAAGGCAACTTCACCTGGACTCCGCGCTGCTTTGTAATCGTTCACCCAAAAGGATTGACGCCCAAGCAGTTTCAAACCTATGGTTCCAAGAATGCTTTTCTCACGTCTTCTTGTATGAACATCTACGTTTGGATCTATGTAGGTCATGGCACCAGATTCTGCAGTAATTGCTTCACCAGGTTCCAAATTAACCACTAGCATTGAATAAGATGGTTTGTACTTGATTTCAAATTTCATGGTTTTTCCCACTTAACTCTTGGTTTTTCAGTCTTAATAAACGCATGCATAACTGTACTCTGTTTATGGTCGAATCTCTTTTCCGCCCTCTATTCCTTTAATCTCTCTATCACGTCAATTTCGCTCAAAACAACTCACTCGTAAATCACATACACTGAGTTGAGTTGTGGGCAAGTAAATTTAAAAGTCACAAAATCGAAACGTTTC
>JAOUJL010000360.1 GCA_029883255.1 Candidatus Bathyarchaeota archaeon
GGAAGATTGTTGTCCCAGCATGTCGGTCATGGCAGGTTGTTTAGTAATGGGTATTGGATAGTGGATTCCCGTGGAAATCCCCTTTTCCTTTAGAAACTCTCGAAGATTGTTCCGTTTTTCGGTTCTAATCACGTACATATGGTACACACGCTTTGCCCACCGCTCTTCAACCGGAACCACTACCAGATTGTTAAGGGCTTCGTTATACGCTTGAGCAATCTTCCGTCGAGCTTCATTCCAACCTGGCAGCTTCTCCAACTGTTTTATTCCGATGGCTGCCTGAATTTCGTTAAACCTCAGGTTGTAACCTACAATTTGGTGAGTATACTTTTCTATCCTTCCATGATCTCTTAGCAGTCTTACTTTTTCTGCAATCTCATCATTATTTGTTGTTACGATTCCTCCATCTCCGCAAACGGTCATATTTTTTGACGGATAAAAACTAAAACACGCTATGTGACCTATTCCACCAATCTTACGCCCCTTGTATTCAGCGCCGTGGGCTTGACAAGCGTCTTCAATGACGAACAAGTTATTCTCCTCCGCAATCTTCATAATAGGGTCCATGTCTGCTGGATGCCCGAACAAGTGAACTGGCATTATGGCCTTAGTTCGCTTAGACAGCTTTTGTTTAACCTCACGCTGAGTCATAGTATAGGTTCTGAGATCAACGTCTGTGAAAACTGGCTTAGCTCTAACGTGCAAAATCGGTGTAGCGGTGGCAATAAACGAAAAGGACGGAATTATTACTTCGTCTCCAGTTTTTATGTCGATGGCTAACAGAGAAAGAAAAATGGCTGTGGTTCCTGAACTGGTGCATACGGCATGTTTCACGCCGCAAAATTCAGCAAATTTTCGTTCAAACTCTCTAACCTTTTCACCAAGGATATACCACCCGCTGTTTAAGGCTTCTAGAACAGCCTCCCTGATGTCGTCATCTACATAAACTTTCGACAGCGGAATGCTTAGCTTTTCCTCCATGAGTAAACCTCTCCTCTCTTGTAAAACCCTAGAGGACAGTCGAGTTCTTCAACTTTTTTAACAATCTTCGCTGGATTACCAGCCACAACATGTTCAGCGCTCACATCATCAGCAACAACAGATCCCGCACCTACAACAGCGCTTTCGCCAACAACAACGCCAGGCAAAATTACAGATCCGGCACCTACAATGGCATTTCTTTTTATGACTGGTCCATTGCAGCATTTTTCTCCGCGGACTGGGCTATATTTTTTGAAGGCTGGACATGGTGGATGTAGAACGTTTGTCATGATCACCCCTGGGCCGATCCATGCATTTTCCTCTATTACAGTGTATTCACATATGAAGCAGTTAGAATGTATTCTTGCATTGTTCCTTATTTCACTTTCACGCTCAACAACGGACCCAGCGCCGATGCTAACACCATCGCCTATTTTGTTGTTTTCTCGTATCCTCGCATAGTCTCCAGTTCTAAAGTTGTTACCAATGGTGTTTCCTGCGTAGATTATTGTTCCGGATCTAAGTAGAGGAAAATCTCCTATTATTAATTCTAGTTGACCAGGTTTAGAACCGCTGGGCGGTTTACCCAAAATAACAAAATCCTCTATTATTGGGCCCTTTCCTATTTTCGTATTCTCGTATATCACAACTTTCTTCTTAACTTTCATTTATCCT
>JAOUJL010000359.1 GCA_029883255.1 Candidatus Bathyarchaeota archaeon
CTTTATCATAGCAATTCTTTCTAAGCCAGCCCCAAAATTAAAAACAGGGTAAGGAATCTTGTATCTCGCCAAGCTAAGAGGATTGTATAAACCGCCGTCACCCACCTCGATGGATTCACCATTTTTTGGATGCCTAATGAAGGCCTCAAACTCTGTTTTAGGCGCATAATATTTCGAAGTTGCCCTTTTGATTCTGAACTCAACTTCACCAAAACCGAGTTTCCTAAAAAACTTTTCCACAATCTCTTGACCATCCTCCAAACTAATTTCTTCGGCCAAAATGACCATGGAAGCCGTCCAAGATTCATACAGATGTTTAACGTCAAGTTTTTGTTCTCTTCTAAATTTTGGGCTGATGGAAAATAATTGCAAGGGCAACGTTTCTTTATACTGCATTTCTTTCAAAATGGGAAACCATGAAGAAGTTGTGTGAGATCTAAGGGTGAGTTTGGTTGGCACTGGTCTCAATTGACTGAATTCTGGGAACAACGAAATTATCTGTGTTGCTTGCTCTTCCCTTATTTTGAGCTCTTCTACAAGAGTCTCCGTTAGATCATCTGATTCTATTTCACCCCTTTTGTATCTCCTAAAAATACGCTGAAGTTCCTTGACTTCATTGAAATGCGATATGATTTTCTTGATTTCGGAAATCTTCTCTTTCGAAATTCCTATGTCCGCCCTTGGAAGCCCTGCAAGATAAAAAATTCTGTCTAATATAACGGGTGCTTCCGGCCCATATTGCAGATAAACGTGACATTCCTCGGTTATCAACGGAGTTATAACCTCTGCAAATCCCATTTCTAAGAAAATGTTTCGAGCTTTGATTATGAGATCAAAAAGTGGATGCTGTTTCCTCTTGTTAGCTAGCGTAAAATATTTGCCTTTCACCTTAAGGAGTTTCGCTGATTCGGCCCATGTTCTTTCGTAGTCCTTTTGGGCGTCTTTAAGCAGCTTTTTGGTGTTTATTCTCATCTTTAATAATCACTCGGTTAGGCTACGTTTATTCCGTATTTCTTTGCAATATCGTGAAGGGCGCGGGTTAGATATTTTATTTGATCCCATGTAAGTCCGTAAGTGTTTAGCTTCCACTGCCTCGTGGCTCCCGCGAATTCGCCGACAATTCTTCTCTTTTTTAGCTCATCGCTGAAAAAGAAACCCCTTCTTTTGTGTGTTTGCGCAATCTTGTCAAAGCTTCCCGTGGTGTCCACTTTAGTCAAAGTATGTTTCCTAGGCATTTCGCTGAGAACCTTGTTTCCTTCGATCTTACGGAATTCGTTGATGAAATAGTTGATCTTCTTGACCTCATCGCCCCAGTGTTTAACTCTCTCCCGCACCCTAGGGAAACTGGCCATCATGGCGATTAGATTGGCTCCCATCAAGGTGCAGCCCATCATTTCAACCTCTTTTATTCCAAATTTCCTTCCGGTCACGTCACCGACCATCCGGGTCGTTCTGAAAACTTTGTCGGCCCACTCGTCGGTCGTAGCCACGATTCCCGAAGGAGCTGGCGATGCAAAACTTTTGTGCCCTGAACCGACTAGAAAGTCAGCGCCCATCTCTCTCCCATTGATCGGCATCACACCCATTGAATAGGCACAGTTGGCTAAGAAGGGAATATCGTAGTCCTTCGCAACCTTTGCTACTCCGTGAATGTCG
>JAOUJL010000085.1 GCA_029883255.1 Candidatus Bathyarchaeota archaeon
AAAGGAAAGAGAAGATCGATAATTGTTAACCATTAAGGCTAAGTAACACGCACATTTCAATTATATTGTTCGTTAGTTTTGGTTTTCAGTTTCGTTTAAAGACGACTAGCATGACTCAGCGAACCAAGAGTCTGCAGATAAACAGCTTAAGAATCAAAAACCTTCTAACTGGTTATCTCTACAGCACTTCAACGCGTTACTACTTATTCTACACACCAAAAGAAGGCCTAAGAACAACTTTCACGGAAGCCACCCCCACCCCCCCGTGTAGGGGGTCTAGAAAGAGAGACATACGCAGATAACGTCGCAAACACATCAAAACAAATAAAAGCGTTACACTTCTTCCCTATACCGAAAGCCCACCAAGTCAAAACCTTTACATTTGTAAACCTTTATATCCAAGAGAACTCTCCTAATCAACATAAAAAAATCCCTTGGGGCGAGAGAAAAACGCAAGCAGCTAGCAAAGTTTTACCAAGCCAAAAAGTGAAGGCTTCCCGAGGAGAGATACACGTTATCAAAGAGAGGTGTAAACAATGCCAACTCTGCATCGATCTTTGCCCCACAAAAGTACTCCAAGAATCCGAGGAGGTAAACGAAAAAGGCTACCACCTCCCGGAACTCAAAGAAGAACCAGAAAAAGGAAAAATCTGCGTAGCATGCGGTTTCTGCCAAATAATCTGCCCAGAATACGGAATCTGGGTTAAAGAAAAGAAAGAAGAAACCCCAACGGAGAAAAAATAATGGGAAAAACAGTCCTAACAGGAAAACACTTCTGGTATGGCAACATCGCCATAGCAGAGGGCGCAATAGCCGCAGGCTGCCGATTCTTCGCAGGTTACCCCATCACCCCCGCAAGTGAAATAGCCGAACACATGTCTAGGAGATTCCCACAAATAGGCGGAATATTCGTCCAATTCGAAGACGAACTCGCATCCATGGCCGCAATATTAGGAGCCTCTTGGACAGGAGTAAAATCAATGACCTCAACCTCAGGACCAGGCTTCAGCCTAATGCAGGAAAACATAGGCTTAGGAGTCATGATGGAAGTCCCCACAGTCATTGTGAACGCGCAACGGGGAGGACCAAGCACAGGCTTACCAACACTCACGGGTCAAGGAGACGTCATGCAAACCAAGTGGGGAAGCCACGGGCAATATGAAATAATCGCACTCTCACCCGACTCACCACAAGAAGCATTCGACCTCACAATACGCTGCTTCAACCTCGCCGAAAAATATCGAGTTCCCGTCATCCTTCTCGCAAGCGAAACCGTCGCTCACAGCGCTGGAAAAGTTGTTGTTCCGCCAGAAGATGAGATAGAACTTGTATACCGGAAGAAGCCAAAGGTTCCGCCAGAAGAATATTTACCATATAAACCCGACGAGGATCTAGTCCCTCCAATGGCTTGTGCAGGCGAAGGATACACCATCACCACAACTGGTCTCACCCACGATGAGAAGGGTTACCCAGACACGACCGCTGAAGCACAAGAAAAACTTGTCAGGCGACTAAACGACAAAATTCGGAAACACCGAAAGGACATTGTAGACGTGAAAGAAGAAAACATGGAAGACGCCGAGATTGCAGTTGTCTCTTACGGACAAGTTTCACGTCCAACAAAGAGAGCGGTCAAAATGGCAAGAGAAGAAGGAATCAAGGCGGGAAGTATCAAACTTGTCACCGTTTGGCCCTTTGCGGAACACGTTATACAGAAGTGGGCGAAACAAGTGGAGTACTTTATTGTTCCAGAATTAAATTACGGTCAGATCTTTTTGGAAGTAAAAAGAGAAGCAGAAGGAAATGCTAAAACTATTCTACTCCCAAGAATGGGAGGCGCATTAATCACACCAAGAGAAATTTATCAGGAAATAAAGAAAGTGAGCAAAAAGTGAGCGAACAGACCACAAAAGAAAAAGAGCTTGAAGGGCTACATCCTATGGATAAATGGCTTAGATCCGAGCGGATGCCACACATATGGTGCCCAGGATGCGGCATCGGCCCCACGTTGTATGCTTGGGCTAGAGCGCTTGATAGAGTTGGAATAGACAAGGACAAAGTGGTTTACGTATCCGGAATAGGTTGCTGTGGCAGAGGTTCTGGCTATCTAAACGTGGACGGCTTTCACACAACCCATGGTAGAGCCATTCCATTCGCGGTTGGAATCAAGCTTGCCAAGCCAGAACTATGCGTAAACGTTATCTCAGGAGACGGAGACCTCTTTTCCATCGGAGGCAACCATTTTATCCACTCATGCAGAAGAAACGACGATCTACTCGTCATCTGCACTAACAACTTCATCTATGGCATGACCGGTGGACAGCTCGCACCTACTACCCCTCGGGGGCAATACGCCAGCACTTCTCCCTATGGGAATATCGAACACCCGTTCAGTACTCCTCATGTAGCTGATGCATCTGGAGCCGTTTATGTCGCTAGGTGGACAAGTATTCATGTAAGACGACTGGAAAAATCCATAGCTGAAGCCCTAAAAATGAAAGGCTTCCGGTACATTGAAGTTCTATCGCCGTGCCCTGTAAATTACGGAAGACGAAACAAGCTTCCCGACCCAGATGATATAGCAGAATGGTTCAAGCAGTCCTCCGTGATTAAGAACGGAGCAGACACAAGCGAGGTTCAAATCGAGAAGGACAAGCCTCTAATTCTTGGTAACTTTGTCAAGCGAGTGGAGAAGCCAACATATTATGAAGGCTTGAAAAAGTTGGAAGAGAGGGTGAGAGGGGAGAGGTGACGGCGGAATAATGAAGCAAGAAACAAGAAAGGAGATTATGTTCACGGGGTTTGGAGGTCAAGGGGTCGTAACCGCCGGTTTCATTACTGGTCAAGCAGCAGCCGTTTATGATGACAAGGAAAGCGTTCTGACACAGGTTTATGGGCCAGAGGCTCGAGGATCAGCTTGCTACAGCGGCGTTGTAGTGGATGAGGAAGAGATAGACTATTTTTACCTTCTCAGCCCTCAGATCATGGTGATTATGAGCCAAGACGCATACGAAAAGTTCCTGCCTAAACTTCAGAAAGGGGGAGTGCTGATCGTTGACAGCTCCCTCGTCGAGGTTGATGAACGAGCAAAGAAATACAAGCTGTACAAAGTGCCGGCTACTGAGATAGCAGAAGAAATGGGAGCTAGGATTATTGCAAACGTTATCATGCTTGGTTTTGTGAGTAGAATTTGGGATGCAGTGAGCGTTGAAGGGATGCGGGAGTCTGTTAAGGGTACAGTTCCAAAAAAACACTTAGACTTGAACATCAGGGCGTTTGAGAAGGGAGTTGAGCTAGGTGAGAAAGCCTTAGCGAAGGAACGTTAGAAAAAACAGACTTGGGAGAAGAAGGGGAATGGAATCCACTTTGACCACTCACAAAAAAAGACCAACGAAAGAAAAGATAGGTGTATTCGCCTGCCACTGCGGCCGAAACATCGCTACAACAGTAGACACCAAGAGAGTGGTTGAAGAAATCTTAAAACACCCGGCAGTGGTGCACGCAGAAGACTACGACTACGTATGCAGCAGCCCAGGTCAGGAGCTTATAGAAAAGGCCATTAAGGAAAAACGGTTGACAGGATTTATCGTAGCCGCTTGTTCTCCCTCACTTCATGAAACAACCTTCAGAGAGGTCGCTAAACGCAAGGGTCTCAATCCGTACAAGTGCGAAATAGCAAATATTCGGGAGCAAGACAGCTGGGTTCACGAAGACAAAGAAAAAGCTACGGAAAAAGCTATAAAACTGACAAAGAGCGCTGTTGAAAAGGTTATTCGGAACGAGGAGCTAGAGCCAATTAAAGTCGGTCTCTACAAAAAAGCTCTGGTAATAGGCGGTGGAATCGCTGGAATCAGAGCTGCTTTAGACATTGCAGATGCGGGCTTCCCAGTCGTTTTAGTGGAAAAAGGACCCACCATCGGAGGGCACATGGCGAAATTGGCGGAGACCTTCCCCACGCTTGACTGCGCTAGCTGCATCTTGACCCCTCTGATGAGCGCGATTGCTCATCACCCCAACATCACACTACTTACTCTGTCCGAGATTATGAACGTTGAAGGCTATTTAGGAAACTTCCATGTACGCATAAAGAAAAACCCTAGGTACGTTGACCCGGAGAAATGCAATCTCTGCAACGATTGTGTAGACATTTGCCCCGTCACCATCTCTTCCGAGTTCGATGAAGGATTAAGCCTCAGAAAAGCTATCTACATTCCATTTCCCCAAGCTGTACCATCCTCATACCTAATCGATCCAGATACATGTCTCGGGATGAACCCAATAGCCTGTGGTAAGTGCGCGGAGCCAGACATTTGTGGCCCAGAAGCTGTCAACTTTGACGACAAAACGGAAATTATCGAAGAAGACGTTGGAGTCATAGTCGTCGCGACTGGATACGAGCTTTACAACCCAGCGAACATTGGGGAGTATGGAGCCGACAAGTACCCCGACGTAATAACCTCTCTCCAGTTTGAGCGATTGCTATCGCCTAGTGGACCCGCATTGGGAATACCTAAAAGGCCCAGCGACGAGAAAATCCCGAAAAGAATAGCTTTCATCCACTGTGTTGGATCAAGAGACGAAAGACACCAGCCTTATTGCAGCCACATTTGTTGTACCTATTCCGCAAAACATGCCCTTCTATTCAAAGAATTGGTTCCAGATGCCGACGTTTACTCCTTCTACATAGACATTAGAGCGGTAGGAAAAAATTATGAGGATTTCATAAGAAGAGTGCAAGAGGAAGCGGGAGTCCACTATATCCGAGGAAAAGTTTCAAGGATTTACGAGCAAGACGGAAAAGTGAAAATTTTTGGCGTAGACACTTTGCTGAATAAGAGAATAGAGATAGAAGTTGATATGGCTGTTTTGGCTTTGTCCATGGTTCCTGCTCATGACATCGAAGATCTAGCCAGTAAAATGCGAATTCAAATTGATGGAAGCGGATTTCTTCAGGAATTGCATCCAAAGCTACATCCTATAGAATCCGCAACTTCAGGCATCTTCTTAGCGGGTGCTGCGCAATCTCCGAAGGATATACAGGATACCGTGGCTCAAGCCAGCGCAGCTGCGAGTAAAGCGTTAGGTGTACTAACTCAAGACAAAATCAGCCACATTCCTACGGTCGCCACGGTGGATACAGACCTTTGCAGTGGCTGTCGTCTCTGCATTTCTGTTTGTCCCTATGGAGCAATAAAGTTGGTTGACGAAAAAGCAGAGGTGAAGGAAATTCTCTGTGAAGGCTGTGGCGCATGTGTTTCTACGTGTCCTTCAGATGCTATCAGCTTGAGAAATCACACAGATGAGCAAGTTAGTAGCATGCTCAAAGCTCTGGTTGGAGAGATTTAAGATGCATATTGGGTTTGAGCCAAGGATTATTGCGTTTCTCTGTCAATGGTGTGGTTATCAAGGGGCGGATATGGCAGGCACCTCCCGGCTTAAATATCCACCTTCAATCGTGTCGATTCAAGTTCCTTGTGGCGGCCGTATCAAGACAAAACAAGTTTTGGAAGCTTTATCGAAATCCGACGGAGTTCTAATTGCAGGCTGTCACACTCCGAACGATTGCCACTACGTCAGTGGCAACTTCAAGTGCTTGAAGCGTGTAACTCTTTTGAAAGAGTTTCTGAGGCATATGGGGATAAATCCCGAGCGGGTCAGGTTAGAGTGGATTTCTGCTACGGAAGGAAGAAAATTTGCCAGGGTGGTTAGAGAGTTCACTGATGAAATAAAAGAACTTGGGCCCTTTGATTTTAATGGAAAATCCTCGCAGGAAACAAAAACAAAACAAGATAGCAAGTTGAATCTAAAAGAGATTGGTGGTAAGGAAAATGAATGAACTGGCGGAGAGAGTGAAAGAGATTAGTGACCAAAACGTGTACAGCTGCTATCAATGTGGTAATTGTAGCGCTGGATGCATGTTTACCGATGAGATGGACACCTTACCACACCAAGTAATAACACTTGTTCAAATGGAAGATAAAGATGCACTTGAAAAAAACACTTCATGGATATGCGCATCCTGCTTCGTTTGCTCTGTCAGATGCCCAAGAGGCTTAGATGTAGCAGCGATCATGGAAGCCCTAAGGGAAATCAAGATCAGGGAAAGAGGTTTCAGAAAAATAGACCTGAGAAAGATTAAAGACATAGAAAAACTGCCCCAAATAGCCATAACTGCGGCAGCGCAGAAGTTCACATGGTGATCACAGTGGAAGTTCTTTACTACCCTGGCTGTTCTCTAAAAAACACCTATCCTGAATTTGAAAAGAGCACCTACGCGGCGTGTGAGAAATTGGGGATAAACCTAGTGGAGATTCCGGAATGGAACTGTTGCGGGGTTGTCCCCAGCTTAGCCGCTGACAACGTGATGCGGCATCTTGGAGCTGTTCGTTCATTTATCAACGCGCAAGAGAAGGGAAAAGAGATAGGAACCAATGTTGTGGTTACCCTCTGCTCTATGTGCTACAATGTTTTGAAAAGAGTAAATCTAATTTTGAGAGAGCAAGAGGATACGTTGAAAAATGTTAACGATTTCATAGACGACCAGCCCGACTACGTTCCAGAACTGGAAGTGGTCCACTT
>JAOUJL010000086.1 GCA_029883255.1 Candidatus Bathyarchaeota archaeon
CAACGTTCATCAAGTCCACCACCGCATAAATCCCAAGTTTCTTTGCCTCGTAAATGAATTTGTTAAGAGTCCCTGCAGCTGCTAATCCAGAAGCCACAACTGCGTCCGCTGTCTCCTCAAATGCTAGGTCAACTTCCACTTTTCCAACATCTAGAGTTTTCAGATCCGCGACGATGAATATGTCTCGGGCTGTTTCCCTTAGATCACGAATTACTTTTACTCCGTATTTCTTCAGTAGTGGTGTGCCAACTTCTAGAATGATTCTGTCGCTTTTGGGTAATTGACTCATGATCTTTTTTGTTCTTTCCAGGCTGGGGATGTCGAGTGCTACTTGTAGATAGGGTGGTCTCCACAATCGGGGTACCTTGAATCCCATGATGGGATGTTTCGCCCTATCTTTGTCATACATGATTTTCTCCAGCGGCGGATACTGGGCTAGAGCCCTTTTCAACGACAATCTAGCCGCACCATAGTTGTATTGGTAAATCCTCCGGTAGTCTTCTGCCTTCGGATGTACAAACACACTGCATACAATCACCCAGTCATCAACCTTATCCTCTGGTATGATTCCTTCTTCCACGGAGTCAGCCACTGCTTTGGCTATCGCGGCTTGGGCCGGTCCAAAGATCTTTTCGGTTTGTTCAAAGTTTTTCACGGTAACCTTTGGAACCAACAGCGTGTGTGGCTTAGGAGGAAGGTTAGGTCTAATGACTGCAAGAAGCGGCGTGTGACCTGCAGACAAGTTTGATAAACCATTGGCAAAAGCTTCCCCCACAGGACCATCCTTGTCTCCAATCATCAGGTCAACATGGGCAACCTCAGAGCCCTCACCCATCAACGCTTCGCCTATTAGATAAGTAGGTTTTCCACGTCTTTCTACAGCTTCTACAAATGTCGGTTTTCTCTCTCCAACATCTTCGAAGTTAACACCAAACTCCTTCATCCACTCATAAAGTGTATCTCGATGTATCTTCATTATCTTCGCCGTGCCTGAAATTGTCGGTTTTGTCGACTTTCTCTTTCTAGATTTTCTCTCTTCTACCTCTTTCTTCTTTGCTACCGCAAGTAATCTGACGAGATTTTCTCTGGTCTCGGGCTTTTTGCGATCAAGGTCCGACATTGAACACACTTCCATAATAAAGCGTCATCGGACAACTATTTAAATTTGTCGGAACAACATTCTCTTGTGAACACCTCTAGTAAGAGTTCCGACGATTTCTCCAGATTTTCTCTCATTAATGCCTTATTTTTATCCGATAACTGTTGAACAATGTGATGTTCACTTTCTGAAATCCGACAAAAGTCATCAATTTGGCGATGTAGTTTCTGATAAGGTTTGGTGTTATGCAATGGAAATATGTTGTTGAAGACGTATCTCCAAGGGGTAACCTGAAGGATTAGTATTAATAAATGAGGGAAGCATGCTTCAAGAGATATTTCTCATGGTTCCAACGTCTCCTCGTATCAATTGGCCTTCAAGAATCTTATGCTCCATTCCCTAGAAAATTCCAGCTAAAAAACGGTCTCTGTGTGCAAAAGAAGTCGAAATTCGGTTTAAACACTAGTTGCGGATTTTCGTTGTTGCATAAGACTTATAAATATTATTCAATGATACCTCTGGCTTTGTAGGAGCCGAAAGAAATGGCAACATCTATGAGTCTTGAAAAGATGGCTGAATGGGCTTTCATAATCTTTGTGATAGTAGCGATCATAGCAGGGCTGGTAGTAGGTTACATGGCCTGGCCAGAAAGCGGAATAGACCCAGCGACGGTGTTGGACACTAATGGTTGGATCCTTTTGATCATGCTAATCCTCGGTGTCATAGTAGGAGTAGTAAGCATATCTACAAAGGAAGTCATGCCTTTCCTTATAGCTGCAATTGCTCTGATAACAATTAGAGGAGAGATATTCGCTCCTCTTGAAAGAATACATGCTCTCTTAATGTACTGGTCAATGTACATGGTGAATTACATTGTGGCGTTCGTGGCTCCAGCAGCGGTCATAATAGCAATAAAGCAGGTCTACGCCTTAGCGAAAACAAAGTAAAGCCCTTTGCCCCCTTTTTTTGCGTGGTGCAGTCCCTCAAGAAGTTTTTTATGTGTCGATCTAAATTTAATCCAAGGATCATGTATCATCCCAGAAGCATTAGGAGAATGAAGAAGAATGACCAAAGAAACTGACAAATGTGTGCTCTATGAAGACCTCTACGCAAAGAAAAAGATCGAGGTCAAGTTGCCTTTGACTTCCACAGTTGATGTCGAAGAGCTCGCTAAACATCTGGGCATCCCCACTTACGTGGATAAGAGTTACTTCCCAATGAGGAGGGCAATTGTCGCATTATGGGCGTGCCAGAACGCTCACGAGCTTCATAAAATGTTTCCTGACAAAATTGCGAAGAGGATTTCCAAAAAACCCATCAGAGCTTTGCTCTTCGGTGGAGGTGCCGTTAAGATACACTGCCCATGCGCCAACATAATCGATGGGCCACTCTGCAGGCATCTCAAGGACGTAGACTTCATTGTCTCCAAGAAGCAAGGGAGGGAATTCCATAAGTTGCTTCTCCGGCTGGGGGGCCTCTTCGGCACAGAGCACCTTCACTTTGAAACTGGGGGCGACAGAATGTTCATGTTTCAAAGACACGGAACGAGATACAGGGTTAGAACCATAGATGCAGTGGATAAAAAGGGGATTCCGAAGGTTGGTGTCATGGATATTTTCTGCGACTACATCGATCTGAGGCACAAGGTGAAGTTGAAGGAGGAGTTCAAGAACCCGAAGGAAACTCTGTACACAATAGGACTAGAAAATATGATTCTATCAAAGTGTCAGTTCATAATGGATCTTCCAGCCAGCGACCTTCCAAGACTTGAGGATGCCGGTAAAACTTTCAGAATACTAAAATACGATTATGTTCCAGATCGTTTAATCATTGGTATGGAAAAGAAGGACATAAGTGACGTTTGTGCCGTATTGCTGAATCACCCCATCGGGTCGGGCCGAGAAGAGGTTGACCCGACAAAGATGGCGAGAGCCCTTAGGAGAGACGAGAAGTTCGCTGTGACCTGTAGGCTGAATCTTCAGAATGTTGTTGATCACCCAGAGGTTTTGAAGGGCTTCGGATTGACGAAAGCGCAGGTGCTTACGATAATAAACAGAATCGAGGTTTTGCTAAAGGTTATCCCAGTGGTCGATGCTAGATGGAGCAAGCCTTGGTGGAACACCCAGGTAGAGACTCCTAAGACTTTAGACTAGACAACGACTAGTACATAGTTTTGTGCGTTCCGAGAAATCAGCAAGGGACAAGCTAAGACGTATCTCAGAGAGACCTGTTTTAACTAACGCGATGAGACTTGTTATGTCTATTCTCTATATGCCCTGAAGACGAACAGCAAGAACAATATGCTCAAGCCGAGAGAAATCGGTTCGGTGTACAGCCAAATCGAGGAGGGTTCAAAAGCCTCTGTCAGCATGCGGATGACATCCCAGACGGAGAACAGCATCATCCCTAGTACAACTAGAACCACGCTGCCTATGAGTCCCCATTTGCTACGTTTCAACATGAGTATGACGAAGATGATAGTGAGCGCTGCGATCTCTGCGGCGATTGTGAGAGACTCTGTGCCAATTACATTGATGTTGCGGAGAAAGTTTATGGGGATCCCTAACAGTAGCAAGATGCCAATAGCGATTTTCAAGTTTGTTGTGAGTACCGCCACTTCTTAACCCTCTTTAGAGTCGTTGTACGTACCTACTATTCTTTCTTTAGCATTTGTTTAATTGCGCTGTAAGCTTCTTTTCTGGAAAGCCCTACTCTTGAGAGTGGTATGTCGAACGTTTCTTCCTTGGAATGTAGTCGGATGTGGATGTCATGTTGTTGAGTAATGTGAATTGAGATATCTGTGTAATCAGACCACCTACCTTCCACGAGGTCTCTGCCTTTCCAAAGTTTAAATCCTTTGCTATTCACCGAGAAAACGGTGTGATACCATCTTTTGTAGATTGGGTAGGCTGCTATGATCGAGAAGGCAAGTATGATCAAGAGAGACAAAAGCATGTTTGCATATACCCCGAGGAACAATAGTGCCACCAAGAAAAGGGCACCCAACGAGAATACAATGGTGGCACTTTTCAGGTAGTCTGGTACGTTTAATGGCTCGAATTTTGCTTCGGTTAGTTTCAGTTGTTTCTTGAGAGCTCTCCCAAGCACGTTGTCTGATGAGACTTCATCTTTTGAAGCGAGACTATAAACCGCTAAGCCTACATTGTCGTCTGCAAGGTTTAAAACAGCACTTTTTACAGCTTTCTCTATGGGTTTAGCCTGAACCAATGTTATAAAAACCCAGTCATCGGCACCAAACTTACGTTTGCATGATAGAATAAGTCTTCTCATAGATTTGACGCTGAATTCGGGTGATGTGTAGAGTAGAAAGTGAATCTTGTACTTTGGTGTTACGAAAGCTGAGAATATTCTAGAGAGGAAGAAACCTTTCTCTGTTAGGCTTCCGACAGCATATATGGGAATTATGAAAGCGTCTAAAGCGTAGTCTCTATAGATTTCTTTGAAATTCGCTAACCACCTTAGGTTTCCCTTGGCAAGTTGCTCTTCCATCATATCAGTGATGAAACCCAATTCTTGAGACATTTAGGACACCGTATACTTAGACACTGAAAAATAAAAAGAAGGGGGTGAAGTTGTTTAAAGCTACTCTGGTGGGATGCTTAGGTACAGAGTTCTCATGTCGATGCCTTTGGTCGTGTTTCTGTACATGTAAGAAATGTATAGCAGTGCTCCAACAGCGATGCAACCCCAGAAGCCCAAACAGCTTGCTAGATCTGAAATTTTTGCAGGAGCGAAGATGAAACCAACAGATTCTTTCACGAATGTAAATAGGCAGTAGCCTGATAACAACGTTGCTAAAGCACCTAGTCCTACCACCGTTCCTACCGAATGCTTGACTGCAGCCCTGTCATAGATCTCTTTTCTCTCCAGTGCGAGCAACATGCACGATATGCAGAATAGGGTTAGGAAGACCGCATCATATATGTCGGTTCCAACTACCCCCGCGAAAGCAACATAGTCACCTAAAGCAATGTCCGCTACAACAGGGTTTGCTTCAGCTATGCATCCAACGATCCCAAATATCCCTGTGATGATAAGTGCCCAGGTCGGTGAGTGCCATCTTTCGCTGACTTCTGCAAGCTTCTCAGGCATCATTCTATCAAAGGACATAGCGAACATGGTTCTAGATGCGACTAATAGGAATGGCGGTATGTCGTTTGCCAGCCAAAGTACACCAGCCACCGCGATTAGCAATGAAAGCCATCCTAAACCCATGCCTTGAGCGATGATTGACGCGATCCCGGTGCTCCACGCAGGTTGGAACTTGGGAATCTGGTCTGTAAGCGCAGCCTTCACTGTTGCATCATTTAGATCAGGTACATAACTTAGGTAAGAGTATGCCTGGAAGAAACTCCATTTTCCATCTGTTGTTGGCTCTACGCTCATAGTTGACCACGCTGAAAAAGACGAAGCCCCTAGATAGACTAGCATTATTATGAGGCCTGACACGACAACTACCTTGGGAAGCTTTTTGTTCGCTTCCTTGATCTCTCCAGCGATGAAAGTGACTGAATACCATCCCATGTACGCCCAGAAGGCTCCTGCGAGTGCATATGAAAAGGCATCGTAGAAAGTCACTGTATCCGCAACCAGTCCAAGTACAGGGGTTTCAGCTGTGGATAGCGCCACCGGCGGGTTCAATGCCATGTCTACGAATACTTTAGGTGTTGCTCCCAGAGCCGTTTCTACACCAGTTGCGACGATGCCAGGGTCCATGGCACCAGCGATCCACATGGCGAAGAAGCCAATTGTGATTACGAGTGTAGGCCAGAACATCGCCTGCATGATCCAACCGTAAAGTCTGACCCCGAACAAGGCAAGTGCTGTAAAGATTGCGATGATTACAACGCCTCCTATGAAAAGGGTCATTGCGTCAAAGGCTATCGCGACGCCAGCGATGTTAAAGAATATCATGATCGCTTCAAAGACAGCTACCCCGATTAGTCCATAGGAGAATGCTTCTGCGAGGAACATCAGCCAGCCCGCATTGTATCCTACGAATGGATGGAGAACCCTTGAAATGGTTACGTATCCACCTCCAGATCTCGGCATAGCAGCCGTAACGTACCCAGCTGCATAGCCCGTGATCATCACAATTACACCACAGATTAG
This sequence comes from Candidatus Bathyarchaeota archaeon, assembly GCA_029883255.1. The sequence continues at coordinate 6,233 of JAOUJL010000086.1, forward strand.
GAAAGCCCAGAATATGGCTGGAAGACCAAGCGGAAGCGCATCCGTTGGCACCGGTTTCGGACCGGTGAATTGGAACGCTCGTTTCTGCCATCCTAAGCCGACAACGTGAGACAAGATAATGATTACGCCCAACATAAAGCCTACTTCTCTGACCAGCCCAGTAGCCTCTCTAGCAAATATTGCAGGTTTGCTTGAACTCATACGTTTCACCATTCCCTTCGGTTTGACCTTCAGAGAATTTAAGTTTTTCCATACATTTGTAGGCTTTTTCGGCTGAAAGGGTCTCGTTTAGCGTTGAAACAGCGAAAAAACGCTCTTAGCACGTCTTCCACACCCAA
>JAOUJL010000361.1 GCA_029883255.1 Candidatus Bathyarchaeota archaeon
TTCGCCGCCAACAGATCATAGGATTCAACGACCGGCGTAATGACTTCTCCGTAGCCGTAGAGATGAGCAAGTTCCCTTGAAACCTGTTCAACATGCCTCATCCTTTCCGCATCTCTAGGCAGAAAGTCCCTCATTCCCCGAACAGTTTTGAACGCTGGCATTCTACCACCATACTTTTTATTTAAGGGTAAGTTGTGAAAGGGAATAGTATACGATTTCGCCTCTTCTATTTATAACCGCAAGGACCAAGCTCTTTTTTAGACTCTGAACGTACCGCAGTGTTCGCGCCAACTCTTCCAAGGTAACTGGCTGACCTTCTTGGACGCCAAAAATAAGATACTTGGCCGTTTCCTTTCCATACTCCCCCCGCTCATAAACGCGAAAATCTATGCCCAGACCGAAGCCCTCCCGTGCCACGTACCCTCGGCTCCTCAAGTCTCGATAAATTAGATACCTAATCCAAGCGTTCTCGTCAACCAATTGAAAATGCTTTAGAAGGTCTTGAAAACCCGTTTTTTCTCCAGTTTTTTCGTCTTCAACCTCTATGACCTCCTTGCCGAGGAGAAACAGGGCCTCGTAGAAAGTAAGGGTTAACTTACCGTTTTCAGGAACGCCATAGCCTCGCGAGGAAAGCCCTTCAACACCTTCTGGTGAAGAAACCAGAACGTCATTTTCTCTCATTGAGGCTAATATCTTTAATTCGGCAACACGATTCTCCTCACTCTCAAGCTTCGACCGTCCCAAAGCCACAACCTTCAAGTTTCACTTACTAAGGCTATGTGCATGTTTCAAATTTAAACCCTCAGTTGAAGCCCAAAGATTTTTAAGACAGAACACTGCTATGGGTTGCGCTAGAGGTTGAAACCATGAGGGATCGTTTCCTCTTCTGACAACGCAGCTTTTTTATTTTTTTCATTAAGTTTTATAAACCGATTTTCATGTGTTTTTACTTCAACCTTACAAGTGAGTTATGTTGCTTCAAGACGTCAATTCGAGAATGTGGATCATTCAGTTGGGCGACAGCGGATCGAGAGTGACATATCATGAACATCATCGAAAAGATTTTGGCTAGGGCTTCGGGCAGAGGAGAAGTCTCTCCGGGGGAAATAGTGGAAGCCAGCATTGACGTGGCAATGATACATGACCTAACTGGCCCCTTAACTATTGAGTCGTTTCGAAAAATCGGAGCGAAGAAAGTCTGGAATAGTCAACGTATAGTTGTCATATTAGACCACATTGTTCCAGCCAGTTCAGTGAAGGCAGCGGAGTTAAACAAGGTCGTAAGGAAATTCGCAAAAGAACAGAAAATAGACAACTTCTACGACATCGGTCAAGGTGGAGTTTGTCATCAAGTGATGCCTGAGAAGGGTCACGTTAGGCCAGGAGAGTTGATCGTGGGTGCAGATTCTCATACGTGCACTTACGGTGCCTTCGGTGCCTTTGCAACTGGAATAGGATCAACAGAGATGGCTGCTGTTTTCGCAACTGGTAGTCTATGGTTTAAGGTACCCGAGGTCATTAAAGTGAATGTAACTGGCCGATTTCAGAGCTTTGTAACGCCGAAAGATCTGATATTGAATATAATTAGTCGAATCAAAGCTGATGGAGCAATCTACAACGGATTAGAATTTGCCGGGCCCACGATAGGAA
>JAOUJL010000362.1 GCA_029883255.1 Candidatus Bathyarchaeota archaeon
AGGCTGCTAGGGCATTTAGAACGAGGACGTTCTCCGGCGTTCCCAAGGTTCTGTATTTTCTTGTTTTCGGCCCTTTCATGCGTTCGTGTATTATCTTTATGAATTCCTTGAACTCTTCAAGATTCGCCACGTTCACATCTTTTGTTCCGCGAACAGCAACGGCTTTGAGGTTTTTGGACCCCATCACAGCACCCATGCCAGTTCTTCCTATCGCCCTGAATTCGTCATTTAAGGCGCAGGCAACTCGAACAAGTTTTTCTCCTGCTTCACCAATCGACATCACACGGATGTAATAATCGCCTAGCTCTTCTTTGATGGCTTCCTCTGTTTCATGAGAAGGCTTTCCCTTCAGACGCTCAGCATCCATTAATTGAACCGAATCATCGTCGATAAACACGTAAACCAGCTTTTCAGATTTACCAGTGAGGATGACCGCGTCGTAGCCAGCTCGTTTCAACTCGGCTCCGAAGAAGCCATGGGCCTTAGATTCGGCTACTCCTCCAGTTGCAGGTGACTTCGAAACCACTGCGTAGCCGTTTCCTGCCGAGGGGGCCATGGTCCCGCTGAGTGGTCCTGTAACCAAGATGATGGGATTCTCAGGGCTGAAAGGATCTGTACCCGGGTTGGAATGGTCAAAAAGCAGGCGCATCCCAAGTCCTATGCCTCCTATAAATTGCTTGGCCAGTTCCACGTTCAGAGGTTTAGTTTCAACCTTTCCACTTGTCAAGTCTATATGAAGTATTTTTCCAGCGTAACTCACTTTATTCCACCTTGTGAATCATGATCCACTGCTGAGGGAAAATATTAGAGAAGAATGGATAGATATTAATTTTCCTAAAAACTGAACAAGAAAAGGCAAACAGCACAAAAGACTTGTTCTAGATATCATTAAAGTCCTGTGTCGCGCAGTTGATAACTGGCGAATGAAGGTTAAACTTCTAAGCGTGTTTCCATCGTCGTTAGGTTGTTGCATCCACCTTTCGTGACTTCTACGATGTCTTCTATTCTCACTCCGCCTATGTCTGGATCGTACAATCCCGGTTCGACAGTGACTACGTTGTGTTCTTTCAGTGGGAATTTGTAAAGTTCACTGAGACTGGGCCCCTCATGTATCTCTAGTCCTACTCCGTGGCCTAAGCTGTGAATAAATCCTTTTGTGATTCGTTTTCCACCTCTCACCGTGTCGTAACCAGCCTTCTCCAGCACATCACAACACACATCATTCATGTCACTGCCGAGAACGCCTGCGTGAAGAGCATCGACGGAAGCATTTTTAGCCTCAAGAACCGCGTCGAACATCCTCTTGACATCATCTGAGGCCTTTCCCTTCACAACCATCCGTGTCATATCTGACCAGTAGCGTTTCCGTTCGCTTCTTGGAAAGACGTCCATGATGATGGGTTGGTTTGCTTTGAGCTTATCTTCTGGGTCACCGTTGTAGTGTGGATCTGCTCCTCGAGGGCCACATGCGACTATGAGTTCTTCTTCTATTATGATCCCTTGGTCGAGGAAATTGTGGCCGATGAGCGACTTTACTCTCTTGACTGTTAGAGGCTGCTTCTTTCCATCCATTTTAGAGATCAAAACTTGGTTTGCACCTATCTCAGTGTTTGCTATCAGGTCTATTGCTTCGGAGACGGCTT
>JAOUJL010000363.1 GCA_029883255.1 Candidatus Bathyarchaeota archaeon
GGAAAATCGAAAAGAGACTCATCCAAAGACCCACTCCAAATAGTTATATAGAATGCACAACATGCATCGAGGCTTGCCCTATTGGGAAACCTCTCAAGACCGAGAAACACACCCAGCCACCAAAGATATGACTTGTTATACCACCGACAGCTTTGTTCTCTCTGTTTCGTATGAATACTACAAAGTTCTTCCAAGTTCTGCACTACCGAGTTTTTGATTATATTTCTCCCAAGACCCACCAGAACCGCTTCGTAGCTGTCTTTTGCAGATTCGAATTCATCAGGAGTCTCGCATATTTGAAACGATAAATAATTTTTGTTCATAGTTTTTAGAATCGAGCGTGCGATGATAAGTATTATTAGTTGAATGCGACTAATTAGTGGATAAACATTTGCCAAGGATGAAATCACTTTGGGTGAGCCAAAAGCGACTAAGAACTGGTTTGCTAGGCGTGTAGAGGCAGAGGCGAAGAAGGACACTTTACCATATTCTGAGCGTGTTGGAAACATAGTAGCGGTTGTGGTCATCATCTTGGTTGTCTTGTACTTCGCTGCGCATCAGATGTGGTCAACAGGGTTTTTTACTTCAAAATTTGGCTCCGCAGAGATGTTCTTGTTTTATGCCTCATTACTGTACGGTTTGGTTCCAACTAGCATAAGAGGTCTTGTTGGTCGCAAGAACCTTGCCCGCCTTTTCGATGTGTTTGGGTCTGTTCTGTTCACCATCACACTTGTTTGGCTATACGTAATTTTCCCATTTGACTTCGCCTATTTCGCGGATGTGTTGCCGAGTTTCCTCAGGTTTCTGTTGCAGTGGATTTCCAACGACATTGCCAGAGTGCTGATGATGCTAGGAATCATTGTGGCTCCTGTTATGGCGGTTTATACAGTTATATTGTATGTGTTTGTTCGCAAAGAACTCTTGAAGCCAGCTCTGAAACCCGCATAGCGTATTTGATACTATGGCAAGCGCTATGCCGAAACACATGTTTTTTTAATTCGTCTATCTTATGAGTTAACTGATGAGAACATGTTCAAAACCATAAAATCGCTTGGTACTGTTTCCAGAGCAGAGTTCTTACTGCCGAATTTGGGATCACTCATCATGGGACTTGCTTGGGGAGCAATACCTTCCACAAGTATTGGTGACTTGGTGGTTATGATAATCCTGTCCTTCGCCATAATCAATGTAAGCTCCGCCATCGGTGCACAAGCTAACACCCTCTCCGACCGCGAATTAGATTCAAAGGATGAGCGGAAGAAACAACTCGTCGAAGCAACGAATTCCTTTGGAGTAACCCGACTGAAAAAAGTGCTAATTATCGAGTTTGCTCTTACTCTGATTCTGGTTTTTCTATTCATGTCGATTCAGCAGAAGCCTATTTTGTTACTTCTGTGGATAGTCGGAATCAGTTTAGGCTGTGCCTATTCTCTTCCACCAATAAGACTAAAATCCAGAAGTTGGCTCGCTCCCATCTCGTTGATTCTCGTACTCGCCGTTTTCCCAGTGTTATTCGCCTACTACACTTTCACAACCGAGATGAACCCTTTCTTTCTCCTTTCGCTAACAGGGCTTGCGCTAACAGTTTATGGGGTGATAATACCAACGGAAATCCGAGACTATTTCGGAGACAAAGCAATGG
>JAOUJL010000007.1 GCA_029883255.1 Candidatus Bathyarchaeota archaeon
CCCATCCAACGTTGAAGTTCTAAAGATTGATGAATTGACCAATTACATAACCCAAGAAACAAGACGTCTATCCGCTCAAGAAATTGAGTTAATGAGCAAAGAAATTCTAAACGTGCACGCGAATGTTGGAGGTTAAATTTAGTTATTCGGAAGCGCGCGCTCAGTTGAGACAGTGTGGGAGTTTAGTCTTATGGGTTTGACGAAGAAGACTTTAGTCTTATTCTTATGAGACTGAAGAAGAAGAGGAATATAAGAAGCGCCCGCCCCACACATAACAGAAGATTGATATGTGAATCCTCACGCACTCATTTGCATGGTAAATGCTTTTGAATCTTTGTTTCCAGGGATTATTCTTGGACTGGTTGCGGGACTGTCTCCTGGTCCGATGCTCGCTTTGGTCATAGCTGAAACATTAAAATTCGGAAAGGAGGAGGGATTCAAAGTCGCGGTATCTCCTCTGATTACTGATTCAACAATAGTATTGCTTACATTACTTGCGTTGTCAACTCTTGCAGAACATGCTTTAGTCATTGGCCTAATTTCCATATTTGGTGCTTGTTACCTAATCCACATAGGTCTGGAGAATCTTAGAACCAAAACCAGTAGATTCGAAATTGTAATCGAGAGAAAAGAAACCTTCAAACGAGCCATCATTACAAACCTCCTAAATCCGCACACTTACCTTTTTTGGCTTTCTGTCGGAAGTCCAATTATCCTGGAAACTCTGAAAACCGATGCCTCAGCAACAATTTTTTTCCTGCTGGGATTCTACGCTTTTCTCATGGGTTCAATGACATTCGTCGCCTTGGTCGTGGACAGGTCGAAGTCCTTTATCAAGAGCAAATATTACTCTTACGTTGTTCGCCTTCTAGGAATTATCTTGATTTTTTTCGCTTTGACTGTTCTGATAGAGGGTTTGAAGTTATTGGCTTTGCTGTAAGGAAGGAATTAAATTTCAATTATCGCGCTCTCATTCGCAGCATTTTAGAGTTGTATTAGGGCATTCTTTTGAGGTAAGGTCCTGTCACCATAGTTATTGTGGAATAGTTTTGGTTTTTGTGTATGAATTGGGATCAATTTCTTCGGCTTTACCCTTTCTATTAATTCTTGGATTTCTTTTCCACTTGCATGTCCACTAGCATGTATTTGATAAGGTTCGTGGTTATTACGTTCATTTATATTGAAGTGTTTGAGCCAGTTAATCATTCGGGTTTCTGAGAGTTCCATTCGTGGGTTAAATGGCTCGCATTGTGTTCTTACGTACACGGAGTCGGAAGGAGGTTCTATGTCGAGAATATTCTTGAAGCGGAAATAATCAAGTTGGAGAACATAGCTTTCAGGATTTGCACGAAGTTCAATAGCTGAAACTCCATTATCCTTGTGAATGGTATCTATAATTTTTGGATCGCTTTTGCTATCCCAATCATCTACAGGAATTACACCAATCTTGTGTTTTTGTCTGGTGTAATCATCTGGCGAATAGATCATACTGTCACTTCTTTCAAGAAATACTTTGGCTCCCTCAGCGTAAATATCACGTCCCAACCTCGCCAAAAGATAGGCTAATCGAGGGTCAAATACAGGTGTTCTATCTTCTGACTTGGCAGAATCTCTCACTGTTTCATAGCGTTCGATGTCTTTCCATGCAAAACCAACCATAAACAATCCATCAGTTCTCGAAATCAGAGAAGATATGTCTGCCTGGACGCGAAGTTCATCGTCAGGTATCGTTTCATCTATTCTTGTTCCTTCACAAATCATGGCATCTGGTTTAAGGTCATCAAATGCATCCAGTGTTGGTTGGATTCTGCCGTGAAATCGAAGGTCACCAGTGTAAAGAATTTGTTTACCATCTGCCTCTATTAGACAAGCCATAGAGCCTGGGATAGAGTGACCTACATCGAAGCCTGTGATATTAATTCCGTTAGCAGTTGTTGCTTTTGCTTTATTTGCTACTGTTTGAAAAGTTCTATCTTGGGGGTCTTTTTTCTTTATATAAGGAGAATCTGGGAATAGGGCACTTGCTGATCTTGTCTTTACTGTTCTGTATTCAATCTCTGTTAATTCACCATCGAATCCGCCTAAGCTGGCCACGTCGGGTATGGCTTCCATTAATTTTTGTGTTGTTTCTGAGCAGATTAGAGTAATATCTCCCAAGTATGGAATGTATCCGCAATGATCCATATGAGCGTGTGAGATGAAGACCGCATCAGGAGTCCACGATTTCTCTTGAACAGAGTCTTCGTAACATTTCAAGTCGCTTTCCCAGAAATCCAGACCTGGTGGCGCACAAGCTTTGAGACCCTCGGGGCAAAAAACATCTTTCCTATAAATTCCATTTAGTTTGGGTAATAACCCAAGCCTTGTTAAATCATGATATTTACAGTTTGATCTTGGTTGAAGGAACTCTTCAAAAAAGAGTGATTCTTCTTTATATGATAAACCAAAATCAAGAAAGATTGATCCATTGCTAAACTTTAATAGAAATTTGTTTCCTCCGATCTCGTTTACTCCACCATAACAAGTTATTTCAACCATCCAGATACCTCATTTGTAGGACTCTTTGTTGGTCTTTTTGGTATTATATTTAATGTAAATGTATTAATCAATTACAGATAAGTACTTTCCCTAACGCGCGCGCTAAGCTTAAAGAAAAGACCTACATGGCACTAGAAAATCTCACTTAATTCTTTTCCCTTTTATGGGCACAGACTAGCGCGCGCGTAACCCAAACTCGAAATAGTCTCCTAACCCGTTGATACCTCTAGGAGACAGCCAACCCGTAAAAAAATCACAGCCCATATTGAAAGGCTGGTCGAAATCCAAGAAAACCTTAACATTGCCATCTTTCAACAAATCCTTGTTCTCACCAATCTCATTTACGCCACCGTAAAACGCCAAACTTACCACTGCAAACACACCATTATCAATCCCCACTCAACGATAGCATAAAAGCATTAAATCTCTTGTGCACCGAGATAGTCATGAGAACCCAAAAAAGCATCCGCTTTTATCTGTGATGATGAGTATTGTTAAAGGGGTTGGGTCGTATGATTGAAAGACTTGTTCTAAAAGATTTTAAGAGTCATGAGGATTCTGACATCGAGTTTTACCCTAGTTTAAACGTTTTTCTTGGCGAGGTAGGGGCTGGAAAGACCAGTATTCTTGAGGCTATCTCCTTCGCCTTGTTCGGAAGATATGCAGGAAATGTTAACAGCAACGAGTTGATCCGTCGAGGGGCGGAAAAGGCTGAAATCTCACTGACCTTCTCAATAAATTCAGGCAGATACAAAATTGACCGAACAATCTACTCGAAGAAGACGCAAAAAGCCAGACTGTCAATTTTTGAGGAAACAGACTGGAAATTGGCTGTCCAAGGCGCATCAGCAGTCTCCAAATCCATAGAAGACCTCTTGGACGTTGATTCCTCCACTTTCTTAGCTGCCATCTACGCGTCCCAAGGCGAAATCAAAGAGATGCTGGAGACCCAGCCTGGAAAGCGAAGGGAACGCTTAGACAAGCTTCTAGGCCTCGATGTGTACGAGAAGATATGGGGAACCTTAGGCGACGCGAGGAATCTAGTCTTAAACGAGTTGGCCGAAGCCCAAGAGAAAGCCAGCGGCTTCGAACTGCTGGAAAAACAGATAGAGGATCTTAAAGACAGACTTGAAAAAAGCAGGGAAGAACTTGGGATGCTCACATCCTTCTTGAAGGAAATAGAGGACAGGCTGGAACCGGCAGAACAGCAGCTGAAGATCTTTGAAGACCTAAAACAAAAGCTGAGTCAGCTTGAAACTCAAATAAACGGAAAAAACAATGAGATCAAAAACTCCTCCGCTAGCTTAAAATCCCTTGAAGAGAATTTTGAGAAGGCCGTAGAAGCCGAGAAAACCTACGGAAAGAACAAACAGTTCATCCAGCTAGAAAAAGATCTGGAAAAAGAAAAGAGGCGGATAGAAACTGCACTTCAGCAAAAGAACAATTTGGAAACACTTTTCAAAAGAGACAATGATGCACTTCAGGAATCCACTAAGAGACGATCCAAACTTGAGGGGCAAATAAAACAGTTAAAAATCCTTGGAGAGCACCTGCAGACGCTAGAAAAAGAAAAGGAAATCCTTCCAGAACTAGAGAGGAAGCAGTCTGAACTTGAGAAAAAACTGGATAGGCTGAAAGAGGAAGCTGTTAAGGCATTCGCCGAAATCGAAAATCAAAAAAGAAAAGTTGAGAGAGTGGCTGAACTTGGAGAATGCCCCACCTGTTTCCAGACTGTACCCAAAGAACACAAAGAAGAAATCAAAAGAGAAACAGGGAAAACTGTGGATAAACTGACAACCGATTATGCTGCTCTCGAGGAGATCAGAGCTCATGTTCAAAGTCTGCTAGACGACTTGAAGAAGAAAGTGGATCTTGCCCAAACGGCTGACAAAGAATATGTTAAGGCACTCGGTCAGATTGGAATGTTGGAAGGCTGCAGAGAGGAAAATGAGGAAGTCAACACTAGGATCGAAGTGATCAAATATGGGATTAAAGAAAACAGAGATAAAATGGCTGAGATAAAGGAAACCCCTAAGACCTTAGCAATGGTTACCGAAAAACTCCGTGGAGTCACATCAAAAGCAGAGCTGGCTAAGGAAGCAGAAAAACAGATGGCGGCAAAGAAGGATTTAGAAACCATGCTACTTCGAGAGAAAGGAACCCTAAAACAGTTGAAGCTTCAGTTAAGCGAGCTGCAATCCTCAAAGAAAGAGGTCGCCGAAAACTATGATCCAAAAGAACACACGGAAGCAGACAATAATGTTATGGTTCTCCACAAAAATCAAGTTGAAACCACGGAAGGCACAAAGAGACTGAAAAAGTCCATGGCGGAAGATGCAGACCAGATTGAACAGGCTGAAAAACAGTTACAAGAAAAGAGAAAAGCCTGGAAACAGGTTCAGAAGTTAAAAATGGAGAACAAGCTCCTAGAGGTTCTAAGAAAAAGCCTTAGAGAAGTAATTCAGCCTGTGATGCGGAAAAACAATGTGCTCAACGTTTCTCAAGCCTTCCACGCTTTCTACCAAGAGCTCTCCAACGACAACATAGACTACGCCGCCATTGACGAAGAAGGAAACGTCGACGTCACAAGGAACGGTGAACCTTCTCCAGTGAACTCTCTAAGTGGAGGAGAAACCACCTGCGCAGCCTTGGCCCTACGCTTAGCCATCTGCACCTCTCTCACCAAAAATCAACTATTACTCCTAGACGAACCAACCATCCATTTGGATGAATTGTATCGCGCCAAGCTCAGAGACTTCCTAGGCACCCACAATTTTGAACAGCTCATAGTGGTCACCCACGACAACACCTTCGACTCACTGCCAGCCCACATCTTCAAAGTGGAAAAACGAAGAGGCAACAGCCTAGTTTCGCCTCTAAGTCTTGAAGGAGACGCGTAAATGTCCTACATCAAATTGAATATCGAGAATCTAGAAGAAGCCCGAGAAAAAGTGAAAGAGGCCATGCTTGAACAAGACAGGAGCATAAAAGAAATAAAGCATAAGATAAGGATTCATCAAGCTGAGGCTAAAAAATCCAGAAAACTTTTTTCAGTTGATTCAGGTTATAATAGTGCTTACGATACTCCCTTCACCGTCTTCAAAGCAGCAGTGGTAGGTGAGGATATAGAGGTTGATCACAGCAGCGACATCTACCTCTTTCATGTCGACAACTATCAAACCGACCGGTTTAGAAGGCTCTTGATGCAGCACTCGTTATATGAAGCCCTGGCTAAGACTATCAAAAGCGGAGTGGCTGACGGCTCCATGGTTCTGGTTGACGGAACAATCACGTTAACAGTTTTCTATCCCACTGTGAAGGACAGCAAGGAATACAAGGAACACTTCAAAAGCTTTTATGAGACACTCTATTCCCCGCTTGTGAACCAATGTCTCAGAAAGGACATTCTCCTATCAGGTTTCCTCAAACGCACAGGAGCCAACTATTTAGCGGAACACTTAGGTGTCAAAAGCCTATATGACATTCACATCATGAACTCAGTAATGCATGTTCATGGTGAGTATATTGAACCCATACCCGTGATCGACGCACACGCAAAGCGTATAGGCATCAGCCATGTCTATGTCACATTCTACCTCAACCTCAAGAACTGGAACTACCGCTTTGAACTCCTTCAACAGCAAGAAAGCCATTTTTTGGAGTGTATAGAAAACCTTCTGTTTTGGGCCACGAGGGCACATTACGGTATGAACCCTGTTTTCAGCAAGGCGGATGAACATGCACGTGTAACCAAGAGAGAGGCAGATCTCATGTTTAACTATGTTATTCACGGCTTATCGGAAGATGAGCGTGTTAGACTGAGGATGGAGGCACGGAAGAGAACCCATTTCGGTTACAAGTCAGCAAAAATGTCTCAAAGATTGATGGAGCGGTAAGGAGGAGCTGTTTGGATGAGTGAAACCGAAGTTTTGGGAAGTGTAATAGGTCAAGGAAAAAACGAAGAGATTCTAGTTGTCTCTTCCATAGAGAAGGCTGGAACTCTGCGTAGAGGGACCATAATCGCCCACAGCACTTTGGCTGAGACTATGTTATTGCAGGTGTCCAACAAGGTCACTTGGGCTGACGTTTCTGAACAAGACCTCTACTTGATGAGTGAGAATGAGCGTCTAGCCTACAAAATCATCCAACGGTCCCCGAAGAGCTACATCCTCCGCTGTGTCCTCATTGGGGTGATTCGTGATGAAGGTGACGGCCCGCAAATATACAGTGAACCTATAAGCTTTGTAGCTGACAAGAATCCTGAAGTGCGAAGTCTAAACTCAGAAGCGCGTAAACTTATTTACGAGCTAGGTGTTTTATCAGTAGGCAGAGCATTGGACGGTTCTCCAGTTACTTTTCCCATAAACGGTCTGCTTCAGAGACACCTCAGTGTCATAGGCATGACAGGTTGCGGAAAATCATACTTTCTAGGTTTGTTATGTGAAGAACTCGCTAAGCATAAAGCTGCTATTCTCATAATTGATCCCCACAACGAGTACATCCCTATGGCACAAACTATGCCTAAGGAAGTTAACAGAATGCTCTACAGTGTAGGCACTGCGGTTGGTCTAAACACTTACACGTTGGACGTGAAGGAAATCTCAGCCTATGACTTCCAACACTTTACGGGTATGGGTGAAGGCTCCACCAGCATATTGCATGAGATCATTCAAGACCTTAGAAGAACCAAACCAGAATACACTATCCAGGACATATTGAACAGAGCGGATGCCATAGCACAGGGTGGATCAGCTTCAGAGGCTGCAGCGGCAACGTGGGCTCGGAATTACTTGCGAAACTTAGCCAATACAGGCTTCATTGGCACAAGTGAGCCTCTAATCAAAGAGATGGTTAGTGCCAATCAAATATCGGTTGCAGCCATGTCTGGGGTTAAGGAAAGGATCCAACAGTTTGTGGTAACCAGCATTCTCCAAAGGATCTTTCAAGCGAGAAAAGAAGGTGAAATTCCTCCATTAGTCCTGATTGTTGAGGAAGCTCACCGTTTTGCACCTTCTGCAGAGACAGTGTCCAGCAGTGCTGTAATGCGCACTTTAGCGGCTGAAGGCCGAAAATTCGGTGTTTCTCTGGTAGTGGTTTCGCAGCGGCCTAACAGGCTGGATTCCACAGTTCTCAGCCAGTGTGTAACTAACATAGTGATGAAGGTTAAGAATCCAGCGGACCTTGCTAGAATAAGGGAAAGCGCTGAGAACGTCACTGAGGAGGTGATACGTAAGCTTCCGAGATTTGAGAGAGGTGAAGCTTTGATCATGGGGGAAGCCTTTCCAATTTCCGTTCGGTTCAAGGTTCGGTCAGACCGGAAAACCAAACATGGAGGTAAAAGCGTTGACTTTGAAAGTGCCTGGCTGGAGGAGACCGCAAAAGATAATGTTGAAAAATTTGAGTTTCCTGATGAACTTTAGAGACCCCGGCGAGGCTTCAGTTTGAAGATTGCACTTTCCGCAGATTTTCATTTGGGCATGCGTCAATTCAACAATCAGCACAGATGGAAAGATTTTCTTGATGCTTTCCTTACGGTTACTCGAAAGGTTGAACAACTCAAGGTGGACGCGTATGTCATGGCTGGAGACATCTTTCACAAATACAGACCTCATCCAGGAATAGTTCGTAAGTTTCTAAAAGAAACCTCAAGCCTCGACTGTCCATTAATCCTGATACGAGGCAACCACGACTCACCTCAAATCCTTTTTGAAAAATATGGAGGAGACACCCTCCACCTCATCCGCGACGTATCCGACACTATCTACCTTAACAGGAGAAACCCAACTTTCGAGATCGGAGACGCATGTTTCATCGGGCTAGGCTATGTGGGTTTCAACGCCCGCCAAGAGATCAAAAAACTCGTTCGAGATGTCCAAACCAACGCAGAGACCAAAATAGGCGTTTTCCATCAACTCCTGGACTATCCCGGGGTACCCGATGTCCATGCAGAAGTCTCACGAGGTTTCCTTAAAAATCTTGGCCTTGACTATATTCTGATGGGACATTACCATGTAGCCTACTCAGAAGAAAGATTGTTCAATCCGGGCTCGCCTGAATATTGGGCCTTTGACCAAGCAGAGCAAGTTAAAGTGAACTTGGATAACGGAGAAGAAACTGTTAAGCCAGCCAAGAAGCGGGGTTTCTACGTTATAGATACTGATAGTGGTAAAGGCAAGTTCGTTGAGATCAAACCCGCCAGACCCATGTTCTGCGTCACCTACGAGACCAGCAACTTCAACGAAGCAGTTCATATGGCAAAGATCAAAGAGCACTTGGAGAAATACAACCTTGAAGGGGTCATGATAAAATCTATTGTCCACGGAAGACACAAGTTCGGACGGATGAACCTAAGTAAAAACCTGGTCTTAGAAAAACCTCTGATCCACAACACTATCATAATGTTAACACCCTCCAGTACTTTAGCGGAAAAGACCGATACAATAAAAGTGCAAACCGAATACCTCATTGAAAGAGGCAGCGACAAAGCCCAAGCACAAAAAATCGCGGAATGGTTGGAGCACAACAAAGAAAAACTAGCTACAATGCAAAGCAACGAAATCCTACAAGCATTAAGAGAAGCACTTAGAGCGAAAAAAGACTGAAACATGCATGTCGCGCGCGGATTTATTCAAACTTAATATTTCCTTTTTCATCTATTCTGGCAACTTGCCAATCATATCTGTTCTTTGACACTGCAATTTTGATGTCGCGTCTAATCAAATTTAGTGATGGGCAACTATAAGGTTTGGACAATAACATGATGTCACTTATTGATTCTTCCTTATTCATACCTTTAAACACCACAAAATCGATAGGGTGTAGAATCGGCTTCACGTCAAAAGGATCTAATTTTAGGGCTCTTAAAGATGGACATATTGCTCTACGAAACGCTTTTTCGGCCTCTTTCCTTCCTTTTTCTCGAGCTTTTTCTCTAAGTTTTTCTTCTTTTTCTCCAAATAGTTCTTCTTTATTGGATAATCTTTGTTCTTTTATTTCAAAATCATCAAGCCACGTTCGAACAGCAGGGCCTTTGGTTTTTAGACGTAGATCAGATACTCTTACAAGATCTCCGCAAATAGGGCAAACACAAAGAATTCTTCTGAATTGCTGAAATTCTCCAAACAAGGCTGTCATTTAAACACCTTGTAAGATACTTTTTGTTCTTCGATTGCATCTCTTATCGCTTTTTGATGGTTATTCAAACGTGCTTTCCCACTTTTTACTTCGATGAAATTTATGGATTTCACCTTATTTACGGAAAGACCATTGAAAACTATCAAATCGATTGGATCTCCTAAGAATTTGGAATCGGGTACAGTCCACTTGAAATCCCTCATGGTTGGCAGCACCTTTTCAAGGTTTTTCCCAATATTAACTGCTTTTGTTGTGATCTGGGCCTTCTTAGTCGCCAATTTCCTTCTTTTCTTGAGCTCGTCTTCACGGTCTTTCAGTTCTTTTTTAAGGCGTTTTTGAATTTCCAACGCTTTCTCGGGAAAGGGTTTTGTTCCGTCAAATAAGATTGATCTGGATAGTTTGAACTCGCCGCCACACGGGCACTCTGCGTAAAGATTAGATTCTCTCAATTTCTTGATTAGTTGCTCAGTATTCATACAATTACCTTTTTTCTATTGTACTCAAGAAGTTATAAAATTTTATGAATCAATACTACCATTGATATTGTAATTCAAGAATTTGTTTTCAGATTGTAACTTCTCTGAGCGCGCGCGCGCTTCTTCCTCAAAATCTGCTTTCCACACTGAATAAATGCCATGTCTTCTGGCTGGCTGTTTTTCCATTGAGGTTTAATCGCTCGCAACTCCACGTCTTTCTTGCCGAACCTGTAGAAGTCCAGGTATTTCTTTTTCACCATGAATAGAGGCATGACACCACGGTTTCTGTTATGGCTTCCATTCTTTGAAAGTCTTGTGTCGCGCGTGCAATCGCATATTTATTAGGTGGAGGCTTAGTATCGATGTCTAGAACTAAGATAAACATTCGAAGAATCAGAAACTTTGCCTTTACGCAGCTACCCAAAGAATGGGTTCTCCGAGAGGTTCTACTCGCTGAAAATCAAGAAATCGATGTTTTCACATTTTTGGCCAGACTGCCCGTTTGGCTACAATTAATCAACGTCAAGCGAGGTGCTCACAAATGATCAATGGAGACATGTCAGTTAATCTCGCGCGCGCTACTATGTATTGCGAAACCCTGGGTTCGACATATTTCTTTATTGCGAAACTGGAGGTTCGTAATATTTCAGGTAACTTGCTTGCGTTTGATTCTTCTTTTGGGCGATTGATGTACAATCTAGATTCGCTTTGCGGGAGTTGCGCATGAATGGTCCGTGCTTGGGAGGAGCGCTTCAAGGTTTCAGGGTGGAAAAGTAGTTGCGCAAGTGTGAATAGGCTTCTATTGCACCTCAAAAGAATAGGAGGTAGTCAAGCATCAAGAGATCTTTATTGTTCCATTCTTTATGCTTTTTGCAAGTTTGTCGGAAAGGAAGAAACTGACTTTATCGGTCCAGATGATCTTTTGCGTTTAAGCAAAGAAGATTTGACGAACCGCGTTCAAGATTTCTGCGACCTGAAAGTCGAAAGCCCACGTTATGCAAACACTATGATGCAAGTGTTAAAGACCTTTTTTAGGATCAACGGGTTTAAAGGTGACAAAGAGCTTAGTGTTGAGAGTTATTCCCTACGTATGTGTGGCAGGAAAAAACCCGAGTACGTTCCCACTTTGGCGGAAGCACTAAAAATGGCTAATGTTGCAGGGAGTTTGAAGAACAGGTCCATAGTTTTGGTACTTCTCTCGACGGGTTTGAGAAATTCAACATTAAGGGCGATTTTGTATGGGGAAGTAAAAAAGGAATTGGACAATGGCTTAAGTAATATTCACATCAGGGTTCACCGGGGGATGAAAAAGATCGTGCCAAATGCATGCAAAGGTGGCATCGAATATAGCGTTTTTACTAGTCCTGAGGCGACAGAAGCATTACAGCTTTATATTAAAGAGAGAGTGCGGAGATTCGGGAAAATAGATGAAGGCGAACCTGTCTTCATTTCCGAACCAAGTAGGCTCCATTGGAAGCGGAGAATCTTCAAACCTTTGACGTCGAGAGAAGTACAATTGATCGTAAAAGAAGCAGCCAAACGAGCAGCGATAGAAAAATGGGCAGACGTCACCCCTCATACCCTTCGCAAGACTTTCGCGACTTGGGTGTTATGTGCCCCGTTGATAGATGGAAGCAGACTGGATATAAAGACTCAAGAAGTTTTTATGGGTCACAAACTACTTGGAAGTATGGATGCATACTATGATAGAAGCAAGATCGAGCATCTGCGTGGGGAATATTCAAAACTTGTATTCAATCAGAGTGATAGAGAGTTGACCAAAGCCTTACGAGCTTTGGAAGCCGTATCTAAATTTCTAGGTGTCGACAAAACTGGATATGCCTTATCTGGCACTAAAGGTTCTTGGGCAATCAATTCTGACGAACTACTGAGAGTTCTGCGAATCACCATCAAGGAAATCGAGCAGAGCAGGGAAACTCATTGTAGGTCTGAAATGAACGCAACACCTTTGTACGAACAAAAAAATCAGAATCACGCAACCCACAACCGGAAGCCGGAACAGGGATTACCATTCAGTACAATTAAGGAAAGCGCGCGCGCATTAGAAGACAATCAAAGCGAAGTTTCGACAAAGGTCAAGGATCCCCTTCTGACGAGGCAGAAGAAGACAAAACAGATTGAATTGAACTCTTTTCTCAATTCATGAGTGCACGTTGACCTTGTTTCATTGTAACGTACTCTTCAATAACTTGATCAGGATCTATATCCGTATCTTCGAACGCTCGGGCAACAGCTGCTTTAAGAACCTTAAATTTGTTCTCGATTATTGTTCTTCCAAACCTTAGCAGTGAATATTGCATTCGCATATGTTCCACTTTTGAACGATCAAAATATGGGTCTTGGCTCCCGGGTAAGACATGACCCATGAAAAATTCCTGTGTCTTTAAATCTAGATTAGAGCCGTCTATGAGTTGGCTGTGGAGAACTGTTTCGAAGGCTTTGCGCAAACAATGAGGGTGAACAGCTCTCCATTGGCTTATCCCTGCTTTCTTAGCTGTAGATTTGACAATTAGCTGAAGACACCTTGGTGTAAGTATCTTCCTTCTCCTGCGGTCCCTATCGATTTGGTTATACTCAGAGCGAAAGAGAGGTTCAGAATCCTCAATTCTTCCATGCCTCTCTGCTCTTTCTTTAATGTACAATTTTACTGCTTGCGTTGCTTCATGAGAGGTGAAAGTATAGTAAGGAATTCTACCTTTGCAAGCATTTGGTACAACTTTTTTCATCTCCGGGTAAACCGGCACCATTATGTTTGTGAAATCGCCCTTCAGCTCTTCAACCACATCCTTGTAGAGTATCGCTCTGAGAGTTGAGTTGCGCAAGCCTGTGCTGAATAAGGTCAAGATAATGGCTCGATTACGCAATGAACAGGCCGAATCTGCCATTCTGTACACCTCAGACTTTGTCGGTATATATTCTGGAGTGATTCTGAAGCGTGGTGGTGTATGGTATGTTTCTAACTCCAACGCTTTCGCTCGCTTGAAACCATTTGCAATAAAAAATGATTTTAAAATTGCAATTGCCAGGTTGGAATATCTTGGTGAAGCATCTCTTAGGCTGTCGGCGTATTCTTGAACAAGCTTCTCTACGCGATTCCTCGTGAGTGCTACTAGCTCATTCGGTTTTTTGTCAGTGTATTGACAGAATTTGAAAAGATGCCACAAATAAAGTCTTTTGGAGCCTTCGCTTTTACTTTTCCGCATCAAGTGGAGCAACAAGTTATTGACTGAACGATAATTACTACTCCACTCTTTCACTCTTAGAAACTTATGATGCAATGGGCGTTTGTCTCTTTTGGCTACTCGTAGTCTGCTCGAAGCTTCATGGTGAATGGATTCCCCCCCCCCAATGCATCGATGTTTATTAATGCACAATATTGATAAACAGCCAAATATATAAACGTTGTTCAATAATAGTGTTCATCAGTGCTTTCAAATGAGTGAAACGGTTGACCAAAAAATTCTGAAATGCCTAGAAGACGAGTATCCCAGAGATTTATCAATCGAAGAAATTGCGACAAAGACCGGAGTACACCGAAATACAGTTTCCAAATACATATGGGGCTTAGAAAGAGAAGGAAAGGTGAAAATTTCAAGGAAAATCGGAAGAGCCAAAATGTATGTTCTCACTCGTAAGAGTGTGAGTATTTGAATGTGAAGAAACTTGCACGCATTTCTGGACTAAGACCCAGTAGATGCGCGCACACCATAATGCGCGCGCCTTTCTTAGGAAAAAAAGCAAACATCCTTGATTGAGAGCATGTAATTTGAATGCACAAAATCGATAATGAACTGAAGGCATCGAAAGTGTTATAACTGCAGCTAGACCTCGTAGTCTCTGGGAGGGTTACTTATAGAAGACATTGCAGTTGTTGAGGATCTGCGTAAGACCTACGGAAAAGATATCCTGGCAGTAGACAGCGCGCGCGCAAAGGATTTATCAATCTCTCACAGATTTCCCATACATTCTGTGTTATTGCATCCCGAAATTTCGATTTGATAGACATCATAATGTCATTACCCCAGCGCCAATCGATAAATGTACCTTGCGTGCTATAACATATTCCCAGCGTAATCTATAACTGAAGTGTTTTAAAAGATTATTTTAGCTTCCAATAAGAATTAGCCCGTCTTCTTGAAGATCTTCTCTTCACACAGTTTTTGAATGAAATCTTTGAAACCTTGTGCGATCAGGCTGGCGAGATGTTTACCTTCAATCGGAACAACTACAATTTCATCTCTTAATCTAGAATGGTTTATTGCTTCTATTGCTGAGGGGCTGTACGAGCTTGAGGTTATGTAAACACCACAGCATGAAAGAGGTCCTTTTTCTCTTATCAGTTCGGCCAAATGATTAATCTCAGTGGAAGTTATGTTTTCTTTCCAATTCTTGCATTCTATGCAGATATAAGGCGAGACTTTCCAAAAATAATGGTCCTGCAGATCATGGCTATAGACGTAATCAATCTCTCCCAATTCTGATCGAGGATGTCTAAACACAAGTCTGAAATCTTTTTCTCTTTGCATGAGATTCTCAAAAAATATCTCAAATTTCCATCCTTTTTTTGTTTTGTTCTTTTCTTTGAGAGCATCATTCAATAACTGATGCAACTCTTCTTTTGTGGAAATCTTTTCGGTCAGAATAGGCGGAGCACTTTTGGTCACGAAAAAATTCGTCTCCCACCTCCAGAATTATCTCTATGTATTCCTTTGATTTAGAAAACCTACAACCGCATATTTCACATTCCATTTCTTCGGGAACTTGAGACATTCTATCATATGCTTCAACATCTTTACCGCAACATGGGCATCTCACTTCGAGTTTTCCTTCAAGCTTACCTTTTTTTTAGAAGAAGAAGGAAGAAGTCTTCTGCTTCTCTGATTGATACTTTTGCTTCTGTTATGAATTCGCTTAGGTAGAAGCGGTTTTTGCCTTCTGCGCAGAATTTTTTCAATGTTTTATTTAAAGTAGTCATCAAGGAGTTTGTCGGGTGTGTCAAATCGATGCCCCTCCACAATTTTTTCCAGAGCTTCACCAACAATGCTAATATCCTTTTCGTTACTAAACAACGTGAAGTAGACACGACAGTCTCTGAAAAAGATTCTGAATTTGATTTTCCCTTTATCTTCAGTAATGATAGTTGCATGTCCACCTCTAAGGCTTCCTTCTCTAAGATATCTCTTGAATTCAGGAACTCCCCTCAAATCTACTCGCCTTCTTGCACTCATCGAAAGGGAACTTAGAACTTGCCTCACATCAAATTCAAATCGTGCATTGTTTAAGGAGTTTATCCAGTCAAGAAATCGTTGAATAAAAACTTCCTTGTGCAGATCAAGCGAATATGGTGCTTTAAGCCTTAGAGGTATGGAAGTATGAGTCACGGCAGTACGAGAGATTGATCTCAGTCTAGCTCTCACTTCAACCAGTTTTCTGCCTGGTCTAAAGATGACTACTCCAGGAAAAACAGGAAGATATTCCTTCAACGTTTGTGTCTCTTTGTCAAATAAGTGGGTTCTGCCCTTATAATAATGGAATCTCACTCTTAGACTTCTGGTAGGCTCATGAATCTGAATATTGTCAAAATATGGTATATTCTCAAAAGTACCCTCTTTTTTCAAAGATATGACTGCATGTTTTTTCTTCAACAGCTTATCAAAACTCGGAGTTTTTTCATCGAAACTGAAAAAGTAGCAAAGAGCTTTTCCAGCATCACCATAATCGTCTATTATTTCTTTTCGAACTTTTGCATCAAGTTCATCGCGCGCGCGCAGTTCAAACGGACAAACTTAACGTGGGCACTACTAGACACATGGGAAAATGGTTGATTCGGCGCTTGGGGAATTCCCATTTTAGTATGAAGTCACGTTTTTTCTAGAAGAATGTTTCTGAAGCTTTAAATGCCGAAACTGTTTATGGGAGAACATCGAAGGCGAAGAAGTAATGGTGTTCATGTTGAACTATCCGTACGGATGTTTCGACTAATGTGAAGGATGGGATTATGCCAGTTTCTTTCCGTGAAGGTTATAGGGCGATTTGCTGGTTTTATGTAGAAATGCAGGATTCTGATTGGCGTAGAAAGTTTGCCATAACTGTTTTTTCCCATTTGGGCGAGGTCGACCCTTATTTTGGTGTGTGCTTTGGTAAGTTCAGTAGAGTCGTAGATTTCTATCACAGAAGTGCTAAGGTTGCATCTCATTTTCTAGGAACTCTTTCGAAAAAATTATCAGAGAGAAATATACACGTTTCCCAATCTCTTGTACTCTGTAAACCATTTATTGAACCAGAACCAGAGAAAACAAAAGATTCTAAGATTCGCGCCTATACTTTCTTCAAACCTCGTTCCAAAGATCTTATTTTATCTGGCATGGAAGCAGTTTCAAGGCTTGGTCAAGAGAATAGGGAAACTTTCAACGTGCCCTATAGGGCGACCTATTGGAACAATAGTTGCTTTCCTCTGATGGTAATCACTTATGGGGATAGCTATGCGGATGTTGTAGATAGTATTCGTCAAAATAGAATGCAGGCAGATTGGGCGATGGATAGTAGCACCTTTGTGTCACTCAGAGTGAGCAGCGAGACGTTAGACCCTGTAAGAGATGAGAGAGTTAAAGCAATTCCCGCAATAGTTTTTGCAAAGCCATATTCCTTCCCTAACATAGATCATGTAAACTTCAGAAAATGGAATGTTAAGACTTTAGGCTGGCCTGGTTGTAAGGAAAGATTTGGTTGGTTTGATATTTGCGACTCTCTAGAATTCACAAGTCTATATGACCTACAAAGATATATAATAAACTTCAAGAAAGACCCAAGGCACAAAATTAGACGAACTTCTACACTATTGCTTAAAGCGAGGAAGCAATAATTGAGTGACGAATTTGAGCGTATTTGGTCTTCTCTATATCCTGTATGGATAAAATACTGCGGAGTTTGTGATGAGTACAAGAACTTAAAGGATAAATGGAACTATTTTTGTGTCGAGGAGTTTTCATCTCTTCCATCGATTTATCCTACATTTCAACGAGTGGATACACTAATCGAAGAAACGAACCATATCTTCAGTCCCTTTTTTGGCAGAGAAAGAATCGATTCCATGAATGGCTTTGACCGGGAGCTGGCTTCCCGAAGAATTTCCGAGTTTCAAAACCGCTTTATGGAGCTTTCAAATTACTTGGGAATATTGAAATTCATCTTTTTCCAGAGAACAGTATCGAGTGAAATCCCACATATGGTGTCTGGTGAACCTATTAGTCCGGAAAGAACCATCGGAAACGAAATGCTCTATATCGCAGCAGATAACATAGCTAGACAGTATCGGAATTGCGTTAGACTCGACCAAAACTTGAACTGGGATGGAATCATCTCCTTCATTTACCCAATACAAAGCGATTATTTCTTCGGAGGCTTTTGTCATCCTAGCAATTATCTCAAGCATTTCCATGTCTCAATCTCAGAGGAAGGGAAGCATTTCTTGGGTACATATCTTCTTCTAGCTCATGAGATCTCACACGCTATACACTATAAATGGGATGGCGCGCTTAGGAGTTTTCGATGTCCAAGTTGGTTTGCAACAATTTGGAGAGAAATTCTGGGTCGTCAACTGACCCTTTTCCCACCATTACTAGAACAACTAAAAGAGAGCTGCTCAGAATGTCATTATTATGATTATCTATTTACTTACATGTACGACCTTAGAGAGAATTCAGAGATGTTCCGTCAATTCGTTGCTGACCTTTTGGCTTGTTTGATTGGTGGTCCTACAACATGTTATTCTCTTATCGACATGTTTCTAAATGCGAACCCCGAGCTTAGGCACATACCTTTGAGGCCTGCGTTCATCTGCGGGTATTTTCAACAAAAACACGAATTAGCAGCTTCGGCGGTACTTGAAAATGAAATCTCTGATATGCAGAACAAATGGACTCCACACATTCAAAGAATTCAATCCCTAGTAAGGTCTTCTTGCATACTCGACGGTGCTGACCCTAGTCGAATGTGCTTTCCAATTTTTATGGAAATGGGACGCCATGCTGGACATGTCTTCGCCGACTGTGACGAACAACTTGTTGATTTATATAGAATGTTAGAATTTCCCATTGAACCTCCATCCGTTCCAGAAGAATTTGATTCGATAAGCTCAATGCTTGTGAGGGATAGATTCGATATTTCAGCTCAAGAAGAGGCAGAAATTGAATGCAAACTCAAAAATAGGACAATCTGCTCTGACTATGACCCCCGCAAGATTCTTCATTGCTATTATATAAGCCATAGAAAGGGACAGACACCTGATTATGCTGCCACACTAGCCAGTCTGGCTTCATGTCAATTTTGACAAAGACCTACAAAAAAGGGATATGATGAGGTATTATTCCCTCTTTTCATTCCTTAACAGCTTGTAAAGCCTAGTCCGTCCAATGTACATGCTTTTGACCGCTCCACTCCTTTCCAGAAGCTCCAAATGCCATCTGGCTGTTGGCTCCGGCATGTCTACTTTTCCAGCCAATTCCTTTACGGTGAGTCCTTCATAAGTAGGCACATCTTTGAGTTCTTCAAGGACCCTTTGCTCGATGATTCTCCATCTCTCTTTCCTTTTTTTCAACTCACTCATTTTCAAATCCCTCATAAGCACATATATGGGTACTTATATACTTATCGCTAGCTATATATGTAAAGATTCAAATATCTTCGTCAAAAGATAATAGTTCGAAGAAGAAGTTATGTTTTTTCTAAGTTCCTTGTGAGCAGTACATTACTTCCTAGACAGGCATTTAACTTGAAGAAGTCACTGAGTTATGGCTGAATAAGCTTAGGGAAGACGCTAGTGCTACACTAAAAGTTAAGGAGCACGGGTGTCTAGCGCGCGCACTGAGTATTTCCAATACTCATTCAAAACCTCGTATCAAACTTCACATAAGCAACTTAACAAGCTTTGCAATGCCATAACTTACCAAGCCGATGGTAGAAGCCGCCAAAAAGGCTTCACCAATATTCTTTCTCTTGATGTACACAACAACTCCTGTCAAAGATGCCGTGGAGAGACCTACTAGAGTTTCAGGTGAATCTTCCTCCAGATGTCCAATCGGATTTTGATGTGGGTTCACTTTGTCGTAATGAACTTTGCAGTATTCTGAATTCGGATCACATTCAGCGTGACCAGTACCTGGTGGAGGTTCCCGAAAATGGATCTTGTCGAGTTTCTCTCCGATACTGGGCAACCAACAATTTTCAACGTACTGACGTGGAAGATACATAATATCACTATTTGTTCGATGTGTATTAACTTAATGTTGTGAGCTCCTCAAAAATAAGCTTTTGTATCGCCTGAAATATGAGCGGAACTTTAGTTCAAACCCCATTTAGCATTGTGAAATCCACGTTCGAATCCACTTTAATTTTTTCTGCTTCATGCTAACTTGTCTGAATACAACTTGTTTAATTCCATTGTAATGTTAGATAGGGCTTCTAGCACACAGACATCTTGAGAGAAGGTATTACACCCGAATACCTTTCACGGCTATAGTGTATGGTTACATAGGGCTTGTAGCAAAAGGGTCAGGTAGAGAGATTGAAAGATCGGAAAGTTTCTTGTCGACAACAGGCTTTTTAAGGTTACAATGAACAAAGAGGCTAGAGAAATTGAAAGCGCGCGCGCTGTAGTAAGTTCTTGGGAGCTGCAGGTGTCGCACGCACGCTAGCTGTACAACTTTATGGACCTGTTTCGCGCGCGCGCGATGGACACTGTTGACTTTGGATATTACGTCGGACATGGCAATCCATGGTGCATAACATTCTCAAGCAGTATTGATAGTCAAAGGTTTTGGTTCACCAATGCAAGATGGGGCGGGACAACAGGCGGCAACTCAGAAGAAGAGGCGGACTTGGAATGGATAGCTCTCGAATCATGCAATACAATACAAAATCCTGCCCCTACCGGTCAAAGCGCTTTTAACAGGTGGCGTCAAGCCTTCAAGGGACTTCATTACGTACTCGGCTTTCACAGTGGGGCTGAAGCTAATTTCTAGCTGGGAAGAATATTCGCCTGGTATATGGTGCGGTGGTGGTGTCCATTATCGGTGAGATGCGCATGGATCAGAGCCACTCAGACGGTAGAGTCGTCCAGGATTCGGGCTGCGTATCTGCGAGCTGGAAACTCACCCTCTCTAGAACCTAATGATACCTATGGAGATAGGATACGACCGTGGAGGGTTGCTCCAGATCCATATCCATATGACTTTCTGGCATACTGCTCGTGGAGTTGCTAAGCATATCACCATTCGTCGACCATACCCCCCTTTTTTCTTTCTTCGCGCGCGCGAGCTGTAGCTAATATACGCTGATCTACACCGTTTCTCCACTTACGCGCGCATAAAGCTCTGTTTGCACCATGATATAAAATCTTATTCAAAATTGTTGGGTAGCGCGCGCTTCATTTATTCAATACTAACTTCTACAAATATTGTCTAACCCTCTTCTTGCAATAATTGCCGCAATTACAACAGCAAGGGCTCTGGGTACATCTTGCCCTATTAACACTCCTAAGACGGTAAGGTAAACTGCTTCCATATCTTTGAAGAGACCAGATTTTTTCATATGTTCCCACCGAGGACAAATCTTTGACTTTACAAGCTTTACATATTTTTGGAAGTTCTTCTTGCCTCTTTCAAAAAAGTCCATTTTTATGATAATACGGGGGTCATAATAACCGTCTCGTTCAATCAAAAAAGCTCTTTTCCCTAGCCATCTGTACAAAACATCTTCTTCCATCTTAAGTATGAACTCGGGTCTCTCAGTCTCATCAACATATTCGTGAGGGCTACTGGGGTCTATCCCAAAAGACATGCCTTCATCACCTCACATTTAACCAGTAGGGGTGCTACGTAATTTAAGATTTTTCATCTCACGCGCCCGAAGGATGCCCGGTTCTCCTTTGACCTTGACCGACGTGTCAATGATTTGGTGACAAATATCGCTATGCGATCTGTGTAAGCAGATTTTCGATAAATTTTTTATCTATTCTCGGGTTCTTTCTTAATAATTCGTAAGTTCCATAAGTGATTGATGCCAACCTCGAGATTCTTGACGGAACTCCATTTCCTTCTGCAAGGATCTTGTCTACTGCATCTTTAGAAAACATAGGATAGTCTGTCTGAAAGCGTGGATAGATAATGTCGGTTAATTGAGGGTCGTAACATAATTCGCACTTGTCACAAAAAAGCAGATTTTGTAACTGGACGTCACTACTGCATAAGAAAACCAATCTAAAGCGGTCTTGAACCGTCCTGATGGCGGCTCCCAAATTGCACAAAGAAGAGATTGGATAGTCTGAAGCTTTGTCTAATAATACCAAATGTTTTTTTGAGCCAATAGACGTAATATCCATTAGCTTTCTTCGGAGGGTGCGAGTGGAGGGACGTTGTGTTTGTTTAAGTTCTGTCGACCCCACCATCATCTTGCCCTCGACCTCTACTTTCGCCTTTACATCTGGAAGTTCGTATTTTCCAGCCGTAATCGCTCCTTTAGCTCCGAGTTTAAGATCGAAGCATCTCATTTTGCTTCTTCTTTCCATTAGCGTTCTGTCACCCTCGGGATACATTCCTCTTAGAGCTTTGTGGACATCTTTAACCGCATCTTGGGGTGGTTGAACTGGATTGAATGTGTATATTATTTCCCATCTGTCTCGAAACAATCCAGCTAGCCCCGTAGGTCTAAAAAGGGGGTAAACGTAATTCAGGAATTGGACACTTGGAGCATGTTTAGAAATGAAAACGCCGTGTTTCTTTCTTTGAATGACATGATCGTTGACCCAATCCTTCAGATAATCGATGATTATACCTGAAAGTTTCTCACCAGCGGCTCTACCTTTGTTTTGCACGTGTTTCCAACGGAGTGAAGAACTCATAATTAGACAAATAGGAAAACTTTATTAAAGAGTTTTTCTTTTCTGTATATGTGTGAACGAATGTGAAAATCACATTTAGTGGTAAGGATGCCCATAACTTAGGTAACTACGCCTCTGAGGTGCTCAAAGTCATGATCAGACCACTCAGATTATACTCTCATTTGAAGATATACGATGATGATGGGCTCTTCTATACTGAATTAATTGATGCAATCCGCAAAGCGCGCGGTTTTTTGGAAAAACATCAGTCAAAACTTCCAGGGAATTTTTATCGAGATTGCATACTACCTCTTTTCGTGATTCATTTTGATATAGGAATACCCGGTACAAGGTTAAGGGAGGCGTACTTCCGAAATTGTCTCGCTGGCAAGTATTTCTCTAAGACACTACTTGATGACATCTTTGAAGGAGAACTTTCGGATGAGCTTGTACGGTTTGAGTGCAAGATCTTCGAAGCTATTGTTAACCCCCTTCGAATGCGATTAATTGTAGCATTAAGAGATGAGGATAAGCCACTCCGCTTCAAAAATGCGATCGATCTCTTCGGTTCAAAGCGTAAGGCTCTATATCATTTGAAGAAGCTTAAAGATCAAGAAGCTGTCGAATACGATTCCAGCAAAATATGGAAAGGAAAAGATTTTGTGCCAATACTTGCAGCAATGGATCTGATTGAAGAAGTAGTGAAGATGGCTTCAAAAGAAAAGCTTACGTTCGATTCAATAATGTACTCGAAAGATGATTTTGAACGAATACCTGATTTGTTAGGGAAAAAGACGCTAGAGGATCATTTTGCTAGGGATTACTTTTTCTCTTCGTTGATCAATTTCTATAGCGCGCACGCAGGCCCAAGTGATAGAGAAACGGTTGACCGAAGAAAAATCAACGCTACTCTCATGCACATGCGACGTCATAATGCGAAAAGAATGGTCGTGTTCTCGCTAGATGATAATGTGACTTTTGAGAAATTGGCTGACGTCATGGATGAGGGGCATGGGATAGTCTTAGATAAGCAAAAAAACATCAAAGGCTATGTTTTGCCACAAAACGCTTCCGTTGCGAGACAAATTTGTTGGCACATACTTGGACGTGAAAAGAGAGAGCGCACACTGAGAATCAAAGCTAGATAGAATGTTAGCGTTATCATAAACCGAAAATGTAGATTCAATGCGCGCGTGAATCTTCGCGTACTTATGTGCGTGCACGTGAGTAGCGGTTCTTTCATTTGGTGTTTGTCTAAGGAGACACGGATGTACTTAGGTAAGCCCAAATTCAGTTAGTTCTTAGAAGTGAAAACTATTAAAACGTCAACAACAAGATAATTGGCGTTGAACAATTATGGCCTTGGAAGTGAAAAAAACCCATTCAAAATTGTTAGGTATAGCGCGCACGCTATAACATTTGTGGAGAAATCTTCCATTATTGCTAGAGTATATCCGGAAATATTTTTAGCTAGTACACCATAACTTGTTGTGATAAGTATTGTTGAGATCTGCCTTGAAATGGATTAAACGAATTCTCCTGGGCATGGCAAATATGGATCTGCAGATAGAAGCAGATTACAATAAAGAACTTAAGAGGGCATTATTTGAGAAGAAGAAGCCACAATGCTCCACGTGAAACGGAGTTTAGAGCTAGGAAATAAGAGACTTGATTGTCGCGCGCGTAGTTCTCATAGCGCCTGCGCCACGAAGAACGTTACAGAAGCCTGTTCCGTTAAATATGCTCGAGTGCGTTGCAGATAATACCGGAAGCTAATTAATTATTTTCATATCATGAAATTCTCTGTTTCAATTGATAACAAATGTTATCACTTCTGAAGTTTACCCATCTATAATGGGGGAAAGGGGCGACTTTAGTAGCGCGCGCGTTTTCTATATGCCCAGCACAAAGCCAACGTTTTGAGAACCCTAGATCCCTTTTTCTCAACATCAATATTCTTCAGAAGGTACTTCTTAAGATAAGAAAACCCGCGCGCGCGAAAAGATGGGGGGTTCGGGAGACATCTCCAATGGTATAGCTAAAAAACCTTTTACTTTGTTAAAAAGGGGTTTTTGGGCGGTTGCAGCTGTTACACGGCTTCTATCTGAGAGCAAAAAATGGGGAGAGTATTCTCTTACACATGCAGTGGTAGCCCGGGAGAGATTCGAACTCTCGTCAACGAATTGAAAGTTTTTTGCCTTCATAAAGAAAGACCCGCTACAAATTTATAACGGGTATCTCCCGGTTCGCTATTGATTATCTCGTTCCATCGAAGGGACAGCCAACCGATGGTGCAATGTAACAAGCTGAGATCACCACACCTGCATGTTGCATAAGCACAAAAGACAAAAATAACACATCTCATTACATTTATCGAGTATCTCTTAAGAGAAGTCAGAAATTGAGTTAGGAGATAATTGCGGGGTTGCCCTAGCCTGGTAGGGGCAGGACTTGAACCCTTTTGGGTGTTAGTCCCGCCCGGTCCACATTAACATGTTTGAAAACAGCAATTGCATACTTTCGAGTAGTGTAATAACTCATTATGCATCGCATTTTTGAAAGGTGAATTTGTTTGACCGAAGCTGTCTTGGTTCCTCGACCTTTGCTGAAGGGATTTTGCGAGTGTTTTGCTAAAATCGAGGAGATTCTGGCCACTTAGAGGGGCTCATGAATAAGGAAGGATTAGAGCGAATAGAGAAAAGGCTTGGAGATCACAAGAAAAAAGATTGTGTGACTGCAAGAAGGACCAAGTTTGTCATACATATCGATTTTTACACAAAGCCTTGCTAAACTTCCAAGAGGCTTAAAATTGTTGTTGCGGCACGTTAGCGCGCGCGCTAAACAACTTTTAGGCACTCATGCAAGGAAAATGAATTCTGAATCTGCATTTTCGGTTCATAAGTTAGTTAAATACTAACGTGTATTTCATTGTTTAGAGATGGAGGAAAAACGTTGAAAAAGAATGTGACACTTAAGCAGAGAAAAGATTTGGAAGGAAAAATGGCCAAGGTTTTCAAGGGAAATATTGAAGGGCTTTCGACAGAATTACAAGAAATATTGGTAGACGACCTAGTCACGGCTTTCCAAAATAGAATAAACGTGTTAATTCGAGTACAAGAGAAAAGGAGCTACTAATGCTGGCTAAATAGAAAAAAGACGTAGTTTGAATCCATAAAAGCTTTATATAAAGAGGTTGAAGATATGGCAAGAGGTTTGGATGATGAGACGTTCCAAACTTGAAATGTATATAGACATACTTAGAGTGTTGGCCCACCGCGGTCCATTAAAGC
>JAOUJL010000087.1 GCA_029883255.1 Candidatus Bathyarchaeota archaeon
GCGCAACTGAGAATGCATGCATGCAAATACTAGAAAGGTACCCAAATAAACTACATTAGCAACGTATTGACCATTTCATTTCGAAGCATGATATATGGTGCGGAGAGAAATAGTTTTATTATCTTACGCCCGTTCTAATTTTCTCTATCAAGGAGAAACGGTGATTCCATGGAACGCGAGATGAGCCTCAAGTCTTCTCCGTTCTTCTTAACAAAGATCAAGATTGCACTTCTTAAGGAAGGATTTCACGATACACGTTTCCAGTTTTGGAAAAAAGGTCAAATTTTCGGGTTGGTTAAACGATTCTCACTTAAACAACTCCATGTAAGAGGTTTTATCGACGGCAGCATCAAAGCTGAACTGGAGATATGGAGGTTTCTCCTACCCTTTCATCTTGTCCTGAAGCCAAAGATAGAACCAGCGCTTCATAAACTGAAGGCGTTGCTCAAGGAACATGGTCTTCTCCCGCTCTCTTGATGTGGTTTTTAGATCACCTTTTGCCAGAATTATCGCGTGTGATAGACTGGTAAGCTAACTTTAAAAGTTACAGAAAGGTGTATATGCATCTTTCAAGAGGAACAAAGGAATGGAGTGATCTAAAATTGGCATCTTTACAAGAGATTCGGTGGCATGGCAGAGGTGGTCAAGGAGCATGGACAGCAAGCGAACTGCTCGCTAAAGCCGCCATACTAGAGGGAAAATACATACAATCATTTCCAGAATTTGGACCAGAACGTATGGGGGCGCCTATGCGTGCCTTCACCAGAATCAGCGATGACCCCATCAACCTGCATTGTGGCATTTACACACCAGGCGTCGTGGGCGTCCTCGATCCAACTCTGTTGAAGACGGTTTCGGTGGCTGAGGGGCTTGCTGAAGATGGTGTCCTTGTTGTAAACACCAGAGAAAGCCCCGTCGAACTTAGAAAGCGAATAAACCTTGATGGCCGTAAGTTGTGGACGGTCCCTGCAACAGATATTGCGACTAAGATTCTGGGGAGGCCTATCACCAACACTGCTATGCTGGGAGCTGTCGCTCGTGCCTCAGGAATGATTGATTTAAAGAGTCTGGAAAAAGCTGTAGGAGAGCGATTTCCAAAAAAACTCGCTGAGAAAAACATTGAGGTTATAAGAGTGGCATACAAGGAGGCGAGATCAGAATGACCACTGAAAAGAAAGGCTGGAAAGAGATTCCAATCGCTGGAGTATGTTGGAGGCCAACAACAGATTACCTTACGGGAGACTGGAGAACGTTCAAACCGGTGCGAGACAAGGAGAAATGC
Organism: Candidatus Bathyarchaeota archaeon; assembly: GCA_029883255.1. Next base: position 1,283 of record JAOUJL010000087.1, read on the forward strand.
ACCAGATGTCTGAAATGCTTCGTGTTCTGCCCAGACGGCGCCATCACGTGGAATTCGGAAACCGAAGACATAGGATTCAACTACGATTACTGCAAAGGATGTGGCATATGTGCCAACGAATGCCGGCCACAAAAAGCAATTGAAATGGTGCTTGAGTAGAGAGGTGTACATGGGATGGCAATAACTAAACAAAATTTGTGCGCGTTGAATGGAGACGAAGCAGTGGCCTACGCTGTGAAGCAGTCAGATGTGGATGTGGTAGCCGCATACCCAATAACGCCACAAACCATAATCGTTGAAAGATTCAGCGAATACGTACACAACGGAGAAGTAGACACAGAATTTGTATGTACAGAATCCGAACACAGTGCTCTGAGCATGTCGCTAGCAGCTTCAGCTACGGGAGCGAGGGTGTTCACCGCATCAGCATCAGCTGGTCTTGCATTGATGCACGAGATTCTTTATGTGACGTCTGGTTGCAGAGCACCTGTTGTAATGGCGATTGCGAACCGCGCTCTTTCTGCACCGATCAATATACACTGCGACCACAGTGACAGCATGGTGGAACGAGACGCAGGGTGGATACAGATTTACGTTGAAAACTCTCAAGAAGCCTACGACTCTACCTTACAGGCATTCAGAATAGCTGAACACTCGGACCTGCTCTTGCCTACCATGGTAATGCTAGACGCGTTTTTCCTCAGTCACACACTGGAAAGCGTTAACATTTTAGCTGACGAAACCGTCCGCAAATTTGTTGGAACAAGGAAAATACCTCTGATAAGAGGCCATGGAGGTAAACTGGTTCCATTCAAGCTGGACCCGGAAAATCCCATAACAATGGGACCGCTTGACCTACATGACTACTATTTTGAACATAAGAGACAGCAAGAAGAAGCCATGCAACGGGCATCGGGAATAATCAAAGAAATACACGATGAATATGCAAGAATAAGCGGGCGTAAGTATGGAAACGGTCTCATTGAACCTTATCGTCTAGAAGACGCAGAAATTGCCACTGTATGTTTAGGGTCAACTGCGGGGACAACAAAAACAGTTGTGGATCAGCTTCGTAGCAAAGGAATAAAAGCTGGGTTACTTCGTCTACGCACCTATCGTCCATATCCGGTAGAAGACATCATAAACGCGCTTGAAAACGTAAAAGCCATAGCGGTTATGGACAGAAGCCACAGCTTCGGAGCCCAGGGTGGACCAGTATTTCATGAGATACGTCACGTTCTCTACGATGCTTCAATACACCCACCCGTGGTCAATTACATATATGGGCTTGGGGGAAGAGATATGCCGCAAAGCCTTATTCACGAAATCTACAAGGATCTGCAAAAAATCCTTGAAACAAAACGAGTTGAAAAACCAGTACAATTCATAGGAGTAAGAGAGTGAAGCAGGAGGCGAAGAAAAAATGGCTTCAAAATGGAAATTTACGATAAAGGACTTCGCAAAAAAACCTGAAACCTTTATGTCAGGACATCGAGCATGCGCAGGATGTGGCCCAGCCATAGCGTATCGACAGGTACTGAAAGCTGCTCGAGGGCCGATAATTGCAACGAACGCAACTGGCTGCATGGAGGTCGTCTCGACCATTTATCCTTACACAGCATGGGGGATACCATGGATTCACACGGCCTTCGAAAACGTGGCTGCAAACGCATCTGGAATCGAAACAGCTCTGAAAGCCCTGAAGAAAAAGGGGCAACTCAAATATGACCATGTTGACGTGATCGCCTTCGCTGGAGACGGAGGCACATACGACATAGGTATACAAGCCCTTTCCGGAGCAGCCGAGAGAGGTCACGACTTCCTTTACGTTCTCTACGACAACGAGGCGTACATGAATACAGGCATACAAAGGAGCGGAGGCACTCCACATGGTGCTTGGACCACTACATCGCCTGCTGGCCGCGTAATTCCAGGTAAGGTTGAGTACAAGAAACCTATTGCAGACATCATGGTAGCACACGATATCCCATACGTGGCTACAGCTTCAATCGCTTATTGGCTAGACTTGGTTAGAAAGGCACGTAGAGGCTTAGAAGCTGAGGGCCCTGCTTTTCTACACGCACTTGCACCTTGTCCACGTGGTTGGCGTTATGATACAAGCAAAACAGTTGAGATTGCTCGTTCGGCCGTGGAAACATGCGTTTTTCCGTTGTGGGAGGCTGTTGACGGCGAATACGCTTTGTCGGCGCCTAGCAAGGTTATCGCTCTAAAACCTGAACGTAAGAAGCCCGTTAAGGAATATCTGAAAGTTCAAGGACGCTTTAGGCATTTGTTTACACCCGAGTTTGAACATGTCATCGACGAGATTCAGCAAATCATAGATAAACGCTGGAAACGGTTGCTCAAAAGGTGTGACATGACGTAGGTTCTCACTCTTCCATAACTCGAAAACCCAATTTTTCCACTTTCAATGCATGCATTTCATGGTTTCGAGCATGGCATTGTCAATAGGTCTACAGGATTGACTGGAAATAAAAAGCGAGTGCGCAATGGGGTGAAACTATCCCTTCTTTTCTTTGTAGAATTCTATATAGCCACAGTCTTCACAGTAGTAGGATTGGATTTTCTCTTCCTGCAGAGCTTCTAGGTTCTTGGGTTCACGTGTGCATCCGAAGATGTTGCCGAAGATTTCTCCTGTAGCTTCAGCCAGTCTCCCACCGCATCTAGTACATGTTCTTGCTTCGTTCACAGTCTATCCCATCCTGATTTGAATAGTGCCCACACAAGTTTTAAATGTATGCATGTTGGAGCAAAGGGCCAAGGCTTGACTCTGGCTTCGGAAAACCAGTAGGTTGACCCGCAGGAGTTTCAGCGCGTATCCCCAGGCCCCAAATGCGAGTGTGCGGCTAGGCGACATTCCCAACTAGACTCTGCCGGGGTTGAGGCACCCTGAAAGTTTATGAATAGTGCTGGTTGCATGCATGAAAAATCATTTTCTATCTGCTCTATGCAATAACTAAATACAGTAAGGTTAAACTAAGATGGCAATTCGGAATAATTCTGCTTCTTACAAAGAAGAATTATCTTCTCCCATTTCTCGTATCTAATTGGCTCGTAGTGTTGAGTAAGGTTAGAGAAAGGACTCCGTTCATTTAACGTTGTGGAAATCTTAGAAATTTCATAGAAACTTAGAAACGTTATCTGTCGAAGTTCGATTAAGCTTCTCTCAATTGTTTTTCTGTCAAGTGGAAAACTAATTTATGAGAAATGACCCCAAAAAGGGGAAGAGGAAGAGGTGCCTTGAATCTCAGAGGAGTTCTCATTGATTTTGGGTACACCCTAGCTTATCTTAATGAAGAGAATGTTAAGAGATATAGAGAAGAGCTTGTTTCAATTCTCACGAAATATGGATACAATAAAACCTTAGAGGATTTAGCTCCCATTTTAGATAACACTTACAGGGGCTCCACCAAGGGAGAAGTGAAAGGCACTCATGAATTTTGGAAGGTACTATTAGGAAATCTGGGAGTACGTGAGAGACCAATACTCATTCAAGAACTCATAGAATTGAGGAAAAATCATGTACTAACAAGATTTAGACTTTATGACGATGTAATCTCAGTTTTGTCCGCTTTGAGGAAAAACTATAAACTGGCTTTGGTCTCTAATTGTTTTGTAGGCTTATCTGATATTCTGAGAGCGTTAAATTTGACCCATTTCTTTGAGTGTATTATTTTATCATATGAAGTCGGAGTGAGGAAACCAGACAGACGTATATATCTTGAAGCCCTTCAAAGGCTCAAGCTTAGACCTGAAGAAAGCGTCTTTGTATCTGATGCAATCAGCGATTTAGAAGGAGCCAGAGAAGTTGGGCTTAAGACAATACTGGTACGTCAAGGAGAACACACAACTCATGGGGCGAAAGATCTAAACTTTAAGCCAGACTTTCAATGTAAACATATATCCGAAATCATAGACTATCTTTGATAGGATTAAGGTAAGTACGAGCGGAAAGAAACAATCTCCCAGCTCCCAAGGCGATATCTGATCTTTCTAAACAGTTTGAGGTTCTCGAAACTAAGCAATGCATGCAAGAAATGAGGTTGAAAAAGGATATTAGAGAATATAGCCTTTGTGTAAAATATGAATGATTGGATTAGGAAGTTATTTGTTGAACATTCTGAACTATTCCTAAAGCTCTTAAACTACAGATGGTCTCGCACCGAAGAACTGGTTAACGGAATTGTCAAGGTTCTTAATGACCTAGGAGTTACTTCAGGTAATTTGCTTGACCTATGTTGTGGAAATGGACGAATCTCAATCTACATGGCCAAAAAAGGTTTCAAAGCTGTTGGCGTCGATATATCAAGAGCTTTCGTAGAAGATGCTAGAAGGAAAGCTGAAGAACATGGAGTTTCCAAATCTGTAACCTTTCTTGAAGGAGATGTCCGAAAGCTCAAAGAAGTTGTAGGAAGCAATATACAGCCTTTCGATGTAGTTGTTAACGCTTGGACATCCATCGGATACTATTCACAAGAAGAAGACCTCAACATATTCAAACAAGCAAGAGAGCTTTCAAGAGAAGGCGCAGTACTCTTCATCGCTGAGACCACGCACAGCGAATACCTGTCGGTGAAGTTTGCCCCAACTTCCTACATGGAAGTCGAAAACATCGTCGTGCTAGAGAGTAGGAAGTATGATCCCACAAAATCACGCATAACCACTTCATGGGCCTTCTACAACAAGCGTGGAGAAGACTTGAAGTTCATAGACAAAGTGGAGTTCAAACTTCATGTTTACAGCCTGGCTGAACTCTGTAGTCTTCTAAGCAAGGCAGGCTGGAAAACATCAGCGACCTACGGAAGCCTTGCAACATTACAGCCCAGGAGCCCATTATCACACCTGAACATAGTGGCAAGAGCGCAATGAAACAGATTCCTATGCATGCATTAATTTTAGAGGTTAGCACCTTCCATACTCCACCGCTGACCTTGTGAAAGGGTCCTTCTTCGTGAACCTACCTCCCGTGACTCGATTGAAACTAGGAGCGCGTTTCAGATGAGTTGTTTTGAATAGTATGATTGCACCTACGCTTGTGGCATGTCTCCAAAGCAGTCGGCACACATAAAAAAGGGGGAACTTAGTGAAGCTCTTGTTCTCATCAGTTTACCATTTGGAGATTGGGTTGTGCCCTTCGATGACGAAGGTGAACGTTTCGATTTCAAGTCCTTCTGGAGCTACAAACTCTAGGTCTATCCACTCGCTTGTGCCGTTGTTGT
>JAOUJL010000364.1 GCA_029883255.1 Candidatus Bathyarchaeota archaeon
TTAACACAAACAGAAAAGACTGAGCCTGAACATGTAGAACACCTTAGAAAAAGACTTTTCGAGGCGCCCACACTTATTTCAAAAACCATAAGTATAAACGAAGATTTGACGTGTGGATTCGCAAACACACACAAAACTAAAAGTTTCTTTTTCTTGTTGGGTAGCGGCTCGAATTACGCTACCGCCTTAGAAGGTGCACTTAAACTGAAAGAAGCTTGCAACATATTTGCCGAAGGAATCGCAAGCAGAGAATTTCTACATGGCCCCATACAACTGCTTAACAGAAGAACTCCGGTCCTATTCATGTTATCCGCAGATGAGATAGACATCTTTCACGGGTTGATGGAGACCATAAGAAAATTCGGGGCTCCCTTGATCTCAATTTCGGAAAAATCGGACAAGGTTGAGAACGTTTCCACGGGATTTGCACCTATTCCGGAAGGTTTTCCAAAAATCTTTTCCCCAATTCTTTATGTAGTACCGTTACAGTTATTCGCATATTACAGTTCCATAGCTCGAAATCTAAATCCAGACAAGCCTGAAAAACTCAGAAAAGTGGTGAAGTAATGAAAATAAGATGTGTTCTATTCGACATTGACGACACACTTTATGACGCCTCTTTTCAGATGAGTACAGCAAGATTAAACGCTATAAAAGCAATGATTGAATCTGGACTGCCCACAAACATAGAAATCGCCTACCGCGTTCTTGAAGAAATCGTTAAAGAGTTCGGCCCCCACCATAACCGGCACTACGACAAACTTCTGGAACGCCTCGGCTTAGCATGGAATCCCCGAGTTATAGCAGCTGGTGTGATAGCATACCGTGAAACAAGTCCAGCGTATTTGAAGCCATACTCCGACACAATACCAGTGCTCTTGAAACTGCGACAAAGTGGATATCAACTCGGAATCGTATCAGAAGGAAGATCTGTAAAGCAGTGGCAGAAGCTCATACAGCTGGGAATACAACATTTGTTCCATCGTGTTGTCATATCTGAAGACATAAAAGAGGACGCGGTTACGCCAGAAATGTTTAAGCTGGTTCTAAAGGATTTGGATGTTCTTCCAGAAGAAACTCTTTTCGTAGGAAATCAACTTGACACCGACATTCTATGTGCTAATAGAGCCGGCGTTGTCTCGGTTCGAATGAGAAAAGGTGAACACCGAGTTGAAGAACCGAAGTCTCCAGAGATGACTCCAAAATACGAGATAAACAAGCTATCAGAAATATTCGAGGTCTTGAAAGCTGAAGAATGACAAGAAAGGGACAGCAACCTAAAGCAATTTTTAGGCTCAAACTCAGGCACAAACCTCAAAAGCCTCGGAAAAAATAACCACCCATCCCCTATCCAAAAGTACATAAAAAGAGGAAAGCCAGTGGACTGCTCTTCTATTAGCTTACGCTAACGCAATGGCGGTTGGCATGGTGCGGCCGCCGGGATTTGAACCCGGGTCGTCAGCGTGGCAGGCTGATGTCCTAACCAAACTAGACTACGGCCGCTCTTCCGCTAGACTACAAGTTTAGCAAGGGTTCTAAAAATCTTTCTCAAGAGAAGTAAAAGCTTTTTCAGCGAGGGGTTAGTGGTGCCGCGGGGGAGATTTGAACTCCCGACAACCCGGTCTTCAGCTTCAC
>JAOUJL010000365.1 GCA_029883255.1 Candidatus Bathyarchaeota archaeon
TGTTGGTCGGTACAATTAGGTCTGTGTCGCAAAAATCGTTGTCGGTGCTACAAAGCGCGATTACGGGGATGCCTCCGCTTGAGGCTTCTCTCACGGCTTGAACATCAGCTTTAGAATCAGACACAATTATTACACCGGGTTCAATATGATCTGAATAGAGTGGATTTGAAAGCATTCCGGGAATAAAACGCCCTACAATCGGAGTCGCGCCGATTACTTCGCAAAATTTATTCACAGGACCACGCCCGTACAATCTCGCCGCAACCACCGCAATCTTGGATGGGTCAAATCGAGCGAGGAATTTAGCGGCAACGCGTATACGTTCATCAGTTTTTTTAATGTCTAAGACAAACAACCCGTCAGGTCTAATGCGGTATATGAACTGTTCCATGTCTCTTGCTTTTGTCTTTGTGCCTATGTGAATCCCTGCGGATAGCATGGTGTCTTGAGGTAGCAAAAGTTCTTCGCTGGGAGCTTCAACTTCTTCTTTCTTCTCTTCTTCTGACATGTTTTTTCCTCACAATGAAAGAGCAGCCATTTTAGCCCTGTTACCAAGCATCTCTTCTATTCGAATGAGTTCATTAATTTTCGCCACTCTCGTCCCTCCCAATACGCCAGTTTTTATGATGGGACAGTGAAAGGCCACGGACAAGTGGGCTAAGTGAGTATCAGTTGTTTCTCCAGATCGATGAGACATAATCGGGGTGTAAGAAGCTTTTTTTGCCAGTTTAGTGGTTTCCCAAGCTTCCGTGAGTGTTCCAACCTGATTCGTTTTTATGATAATTGCGTTTCCTGCACCAACTTTCATTCCACGGGTCAGTCTCTTTTTGCTCGTTGCAAACAGGTCGTCACCACAAACAAGGCACTCTTCAACTTTCTTAGTAAGTTTTGAAAAGCTTTCAAAATCTTCTTCGTGGAAAGGGTCTTCAACGTAAGCGAGGTTGTAGTTTTTGATAAGACTTAACACAAAGTCCAGTTGTTCTCCAGCATTTCTTTTAGTTCCTTCTCGGCTGTACACGTAACGTTCTTCTTTTGGTTTCCACAAGGTGGAGGCAGCTATGTCCAAGCCAACCCTGCATTCTACCCCTGACTCATCTGAAACCTCTTCACGTGCCTTTGCCACGATTTCTAAAGCTTCTTCATTTTTTATGTTAGGCGCCCATGCCCCTTCATCTCCTCTTCCTCCGGTGAAGGTTGCATCCTTCTTTTTGAGAAGTGAACCAGCCCTTTGATGAACTAGAACATTGGCTTTCGCCGCATCTGAAAAAATTTCTGCCTTGACGGGGAGAACCAAAAACTCTTGTATGTCTGGGGTTTTTCCTCCCGCGTGTTTTCCTCCTCCTAAAACGTTTCCAAGTGGGTAAGGAAGTTCGTTTGTAAAATAGCCGGCAAGGTGTTGAAATAACGGCATACCATAGGATGCTGCTGAAGCCTCCGCTGTGGCTAAAGAAACGGCGTAAGCCGTGTTTCCTCCCAAATTTCTAAAGTCTTCGGTTCCATCGATTTCATGGAGAAGAAGATCGATTTCCTCTTGTTCATCTGCATTTCTGCCGATTAGCTCTGGGACAACGAGTTCTTCAACCTTTTCTATTGCTTGGTCTACTTCGCCTTTAGGGTATGAAATG
>JAOUJL010000088.1 GCA_029883255.1 Candidatus Bathyarchaeota archaeon
TTGGGATAACAAGAGATGTTGCTATGAAATTAGCTGAAAAACTCGGGTACAAAGCGGTTGAAAGCAACATTACACCAACAGACTTGTTCACAGCGGATGAAGCCTTCTTCACGGGCACAGCGGCAGAAATAGTCCCGATAGTGGAAGTCAACAAGCGTGTGATAGGCAACGGCGACCCGGGACCAATAACACGACGTTTAATGCAAGAATTTGAAAAAGTCGTCCGAGACCCAAAAGAAGGAACACCGATTTACCAGTAAACATTTGCGGAAATCCAATCTCTCATCCTTAAGATTAAGCTTAATCCGTGGCTTTTTACAAAGAAAACTTGATTTAAGGAGGTTACAGTTGGCTAAAGTTGACGGCTGTCTAGTCGTTCATGATTCAGCGGTTTTCTAGGAGAAGCTTCAGTTCTGTTTGTGGAATCGAATATGGAAGTATCGAAAGTATTTAATACAATTCCCTGTATATATGATGGATTGAGCTATATGGAGTAATGAATGATGTCAATTGGAAATAGAACAATTGATTGGATTCTAGCGATCTTGCTTATCATTGTTATTATTGTGTCTGGTATAGGCGTCTACTACTCATCCGCGATTATAGACAAACTAGATGAGATGTCCACAACTCAGGCTCAGGACTACGCGAGTTTATTGGCAGCAATCAGTAGCAGTAGCGCAACAACCGAGAGTCTATTAGAGGCACTCTTAGATGCGATCAGCGGTCTCAATATATCACTGCCCTTGGCGGTCATAGCTTCAGCGAGTCCAACCTTAGGAGATATACCTTTAACCGTATCCTTCAAGGCAGTACCAATTGGAGGCACCCCACCCTACAGTTTTGAATGGAATTTTGATGACGAAACAGCTACAAGCATCGAACGAAATCCAACCCACAATTATACAACCGCAGGAACATACACGGCCACGGTAACCGTCACCGACAGTGGGCAAGGAACCGCCTTGGACAGCTTAACTATAACGACAACCAGCGCAGAAGAACTGGTGGTCTTCAGCTTGTGGAGTGGCGCTGAAGAACAGAACTTTGAGCAAGTCCTAGCCAACTTCACCGAGACCACAGGAATTTCTGTTAGACACATAGGGTACACCACTGAAGAACTCTTGATAACGGTACCAACACAACTCCGGGCAGGAGTCGCCATTGCAGACATCATAATGGCTCCGTGGTCTTCTTGGATCTTGAACCTAGCTGGAGAAGGTTACTTAACAAGCGTTGACAACCTAATCGACACCACGAAGTTTCCACAAACCTACCTTGACCAGGTGACTGCCAACAACAGGATATGGGCTACACCTTTCAAAGTCTCTGGCAAGCCAGGCTTTTGGTATAGAGAGTCTTTCTTCGCGAACAATAGTCTGACTGTTCCCACAACTTATGAGGAGTTTGAGACTCTTCTAGGAACGATTCAAGCTATACCGGGCGTCGAAGCGCCCATTGCAAGTGGAAACGGCGTCGGATGGCCCCTTTCCGATACAACAGAAGCTTTCATAATCGGTTTAGGTGAAGGTGGATATCAGCTGCAGCTGGACTTAATATTTGGTGACGAACAATTCAATAGCACCGTGGTTAAGGATGTTTTTGAGGAGCTAGCATCACTGTTGCAAGCTGGTTACTTCAGTGTTCCTGACGATTTCGCAGCGCAGGTAGCTAGGGTTTGGGACGGAACTTACGGCATGTACTTCCAAGGTAGTTTCATAACGGCCTTCGAACCCTTTGCGTCCAACTTGGACGACGTGGGTTTCTTCCCCCTACCTGAAACTACTGGCGTAACCGGCGCAGTGGACTACGCAATCATTCCGGCACTCACGGATCATCCAATCGAAGCAGGTGAGCTTATGACATTCTTGGCGGGTGCAGAGGCTCAAGAGATCATGGTTGGTCTCGGTGGTTTTCTGGCATCTAACATTGATGTTCCCGACTCGGCCTACGGCCCAATAGACCTAGAAGTGCTACAGTTTATGAGGACTGTAACCGTCGTTCCAGACCTAGATGACGCCGTAGGTGGGGCTTTCCAGCAAGCCTTCTGGAACTGGCTGAAACTTCTGTGGGTTGACCCAAACACAGACTTGGACACACTGCTACAGACCTTGCAAGACGCTTGGACGCCTCCCCCATTCTAGACAAAAGAAGGATCAAGCGGAAATGAGCCGCCAAATAACCCCTTTTCTTTTTCTCATCCCTACTTTTCTTTTAGTGACGATCTTCGTTCTCTTTCCTATAGTGAACACTATCTACATAAGCTTCTTGAACCAAGAAGGCGAATTTGTTGGGCTTGGCAACTACGTGGAGATTTTCAGCCGAAAAGATTTCTGGAACCCTCAAGCTCTCTTGGAGGGAAAACTCCATTCCTATGGAGCGTTGATTCATAACGGCATATGGGTGTTGATCCATCTCCCACTGTCCCTCTTCTTCGGTCTCCTTCTAGCCGTGCTCCTAAGGGAAGTCAAAGGAGGCGCAATAATCAAATCAATAATCTTTCTCGGAATGGTTATCCCACTGATAGTGGGCGGCATCCTGCTGCGATTTATTTACGACGACCATGCAGGGATACTTAATGGCTTCCTTAGAGTAGTTGGACTAGAGTCCCTAGCCAGAACATGGACGGCTTTCCCTCAGACCATCCTTATTGCTCTAATATTTGGAAGCGTTTGGATTTGGGTCGGCTTTTCCATGATAGTCTACTCTGCAGGCTTGGAGGGCATCCCCGTGGAGCTCTTCGAAGCCGCTAAGATAGACGGCGCATCCCGTTGGCGAACCTTCTGGCGCATCACCGTTCCAATGTTGAGACCTGCCACAATAGTCGTCGTTACAATGACGATCCTTTGGGAACTGAAAATCTTCGACATTGTCTGGATTATACAGCGAGGCGGTCCAGGCGCTGCCAGCAACGTCATGGCGCTAGACATGTACATGGACGCGTTCTTCAACATACCCCCAAACTACGGCACCGCCGCAGCCATCGCGACCATCTTAACCATTTTTACGTTCGGGATCGCAACCTACATGGTCTACCAGATGGTGAAAAGTTGAGAAAGCTAAACATTGTTGCAAGACTGAAAAGAGTAAAAGGGTTCACAATTCTAACCCACATAATTGCATGGGCTGTCTCACTGATCTGGATAATACCCCTTCTTGGAGTTGTTATGGCATCGACAAGACCCTATACGGAGGTTGTGAACGGCTGGTGGAACTTCGAGGTTTTTAACCCAACGCTTGACGATTTCTTCAGAGCTTGGAACTTTCCGAACACCCCATTAAGCCGAGCTCTGCTGAACTCCCTGATAGTGACCATACCCTCAACCTTTATACCGATACTTGTTGCAGCCCTAGGGGCTTACTCTTTTGCGCGGTTCAGGTTTCCCACCAGAGATCTGCTCTTTCTCGCCATAGTTCTTCTTCAAACAATTCCCCAGCAGATGGTCATTGTACCCATTTACAACACTATGATAAGAGTCGGCCTTTGGGACAACTACATAGGTTTGATCCTTGTACACTCAGCCTTTGCTCTCCCATGGCAAATCTTCTTTCTCAGAAACTTCTTCTCCACCCTTCCCGTGGAAGTTGAGGAAGCCGCTAGAATAGACGGCGCTTCATACTTCAAGATTTTCTACAAGATAGTTTTACCACTGACTCTGCCGGCCCTCGCTTCCTTAACAGCTCTCCAGTTCGTTTGGGTTTGGAACGACTTCTTTTTCGCCGCTGTTCTCATTAATTCTCCAGAGAAAAAGCTTGCCCCCCAAGTCATACCGGTCATAAAAGGAAGACTCTTCATCGACTGGCCGCTTGTATGCGCCGCCTCGATAATAGTAATGATCATACCAATCGTAATATATTTCGCGCTTCAGCGCTACTACGTTAGAGGCATTGTCGCAGGAGCAGTCAAAGGATGAAACTCGGCAAGACTAGGTTGGATTTATGTTAGCGCCTCACCCGTTTTCTTGTCAAATATGTAGATCTTATCCGCTGGAAAGTCAATCCACAGCTCATCTCCCATTTCAGCTTTGAAATCCGGGCTTACCAATGCTTTGACCAGATAGTCCCCAACTTTCAAGTCAAGTATTTGCTTATCTCCGAGAGGCTCTACAACTTCAAGCCGAGCCTTAACCAACCCCTTCTTCTCTTTGGCATTTTTATAGACAAGTACATCTTGAGGCCTTACACCTAGTATGCACACATCAGAGGTACTCTTCTTTGCTGCCTTCGCCACATGCTCAGGCAGAGGATACCTGAACTCTCCGGTGTCGAGAGTACAAGGAATTCCTGCCATCAAGTTACAATCGAAAAAGTTGGAGGGGGGAGTGCCTATAAAACCTGCTACAAAAACGTTGGAAGGATGAAAGTATATCTCATGCGGATGGCCAAACTGTTGAAGAATGCCTTCATCCAGAATAGCGACTTTATCTCCCATAGTCATAGCCTCAACCTGATCGTGAGTGACATAAATGGTTGTAATTCCAACATCTCTCTGAAGCTTCTTAAGCTCAGTCCTCATGTGAACTCTCAATTTCGCATCCAAATTGCTGAGAGGTTCATCCATAAGAAAAACATGCGGTTCTCTTACCATCGCCCTGCCTAAAGCCACTCTCTGTCGTTGACCTCCACTCAACTGCTTTGGCTTTCTGTTTAGAAGATTCTCTATCTTCAATAATTCTGCAACTTCTTGGACCCTATTTTTTATCTCATCCTTCGGAACCTTAGCATTCTCCAACGGAAAGGCAAGATTGTCGAACACCTTCATATGAGGATAAAGGGCGTAGCTCTGAAAAACCATAGCTATATCCCTCTCCTTCGGATCTAAATCGTTCACAAGTCTATCTCCTATGTAGATTTCGCCTTCATCAGGAGTTTCTAGACCTGCAATACATCGGAGTGCAGTCGTCTTGCCACATCCGGACGGGCCTAAAAGAACAACGAACTCTTTGTCTCTTACTTCCAGATCAAGTTTATTAACCGCTACAACGTTACCAAACCGCTTTGTCAAATCTTTAATGGATACCCTTGCCAAGGAGGCCACCAATTATTAAAAAAAAGGTCCGTGCTCTTATAAAGTGTTCTTTTAGAATTGGCTGTCGTCTGGTTAAAGTCGGCACATATTTTAAGTGACGCTGCAGTATATGTTTGATTTTGAGGAAAGAGCATGGACAGTGTTGCTGTAGAAAAGGTTCCTCTCGACAAGTACTCTTCGATAATTGGAGAGAAAAAGATTGAAGAGATTAAGATGCTAGCGGAAGACTTGATAGGAAAAGGTGTGTGTCATGTAAACTCTACATCTTTTGGTGGTGGTGTGGCTGAGATTCTTCACAGGCTTGTTCCATTAATGTGCGACTTAGGGTTGAAGGCTGAATGGAAAGTCATTAAAGGCTCCGACGAATTCTTCGATGTTACAAAGACAATTCATAATGGCCTTCAAGGCATGAACGTTTCCTTGACAGAACAAATGAAGAAAGCATACCTAAAATACAACAAGATGAATGCTTGCGAACTTGATTTGAATCACGAATTCGTTGTAGTTCATGATAACCAACCAGCAGCAATTATTAGTCACTACCCGAGTAGGGTTGGAAAGTGGATTTGGCGTTGCCACATCGATCTGTCACAGCCAAATCATGAATTCATGAATTTTATTACTCCGTTTTTACTCCAGTATGATTCCTTAATTTTCACGATAGAGCGATTTGTGCAAGAACCTTTAAAGGCGAAGAAAGTTGCTCTAATTCCGCCATCCATAGATCCTTTAAGCGCCAAAAACAAAACTCTTTCTCAAAATCTAATTCTTTTAGTGTTAGACAAATACGATGTGGATGCTGAAAAACCAATAATGACGCAAGTCGCTAGATTTGACCCGTGGAAAGACCCTTTAGGAGTGATCGATGTTTACAGATTAGTTAAGGAAAAAATGCCTAGCGTTCAACTGTTATTGATAGCTAGTATGGCCAAAGATGATCCGGAGGGATGGACGTACTATGAGAAAACCGCTCGGCACGCAACAGAAGACTATAACATACATTTGCTGACAGACCTAAAAGGTGTAGGCGACATCGAAGTCAACGCATTTCAGAGAGCTTCAGACGTCGTTTTACAGAAGTCTATACGTGAAGGATTTGGTCTCAGCGTGGCCGAAGCTTTGTGGAAGGAAGTGCCAGTTATCGGCGGCAATGTTGGAGGAATCCCATTGCAAATACTCCATGGTAAGACTGGATTCTTGGTTAACAGCATTGAAGAGGCAACTGAAAAAACTATCTACCTACTTAAACACCCTGCAGAAGCAAAAAAAATGGGGAGGCAGGGTAGAGAGCACATTTTGAAAAACTTTTTGATCACAAGACATTTGAAGGATTATCTGAAACTTTTTGGTTCGCTCTCTAGAGATCTTCTGGGTTAACAATATGTGTAGCTTA
>JAOUJL010000367.1 GCA_029883255.1 Candidatus Bathyarchaeota archaeon
TGAGTTTATGCGGTTCCTTTCAAAGCACCTTAGGGGCTTTCCTGTGCTAACGAAGCCTCTTCACGTGGCTCCGTTGGCTCATCATTTTATGGGAGGTGTCCCGATCGACGAGGAGTGCAGAACAGATCTGCCGGGACTGTTTGCCGCGGGGGAAGTGGCTGGAGGAGTTCATGGGGCGAACCGGTTGGGAGGAAACGCGTTAACAGACTGCATAGTGTACGGAGCTAGAGCTGGACAACACGCTGCAGAACATGCGAAAGCTAAGTCGAAGAGCCGGGTCGATGAGACGCAAGGGAAACAAAAGCTGGAGAGAGTTGATCAGGTAGAGACGAGAGAGGTGTCAGAGCTAGGCAATCCTAAGCTGGTGAAGAAGAGGGTTCAAGAGATAATGTGGGAGAAGGCTGGTGTGATAAGAAGCCGGCAGAGCTTGTTGGAGGCTGAAAAGGAGTTGACACAACTCAGAGAGGAGAGTCTGCTGAGGCTGTTCGGTAGGAAACCTCGTGAGGTTATGGAAGCCTTTGAAGCAGCCAATATGGTTGTTGTCGCCAGCTTGGTGGTGAAAGCCGCTCTTGCCAGGAAGGAGTCGCGTGGAGCACACTTCAGAATAGACTGTCCCAACCAAGATGACAAGAATTGGGTTAAACACGTGGTCTTGACAAGAGGGCGTGAAGGGATAGAGGTTGACACACGCCCTGTGGCTATGACAAAGCTTTATCCATGAACAACCCGCGCTTAGAAAAGATATTCCATCAGTTGAAAAATGGAATCTTGCCAGAAAGGTAAACTTTTGCTTGGTTAAGCTGTGCTAGGCGTCTAAGCGCCTGAGCGAGATCATTTCTTTCGGCTTTTTTCAGCCATTTCTGGTAGTCTTCATTGGTGAAGTGTCCACTATGACCCGCGATTCTTCTGTTGTAAGGATAACGAAAGCTGCTGAGAATCTTTTTCACCTGTCGGATTCTTCCCTTCAGCATCCGCTTATTATGTCCAGGAACAGCAAGCAGGTAAGAGATGAACCCTAATTTTTCTAGTTCAGCCACAGTCTCAAGAACAGACTTGTCAGGCTTTGACTCGCAGATCTTTTTCATTCCAGCCCTTTCAGCAAACGGATTGTAACGCGCCATCACAGCGATCATCTCCACAAAAGGCTTCCCACACAAAGGCAAAGAATCATGCACAAGTTTGACCCCTGCTCCTATCGTCCGGTATTTCGGATGCACCACAACCCTAGCGACCCGCGCCACCTTCTCATTCAGCTCCTCCATGCTTTTAGGCTTGAAAACCTGGCTTCGACACGAAGCAGTGGCACTTGAAGAAGTGTAAACTATCGCACCGCAAACCTGACCTTTCCTCTTCAAAACAAAAATCTTCTGCACAAACGCGACCCTGTGGCTACGATAATGAAAACCAGCAACCTTCTTCCAGTCCTCGTAGCATCCTTCTTCCACCCGCATCTCCTTCAGCAAACTGCACTGTTTGCGCATTTGATTCGGATAATATTTGACACAGATTTCTTTGCCGAACCGCTTGTGGACGTGCACGCTTGGAGCAAGATCCTCGAAAAGGTCTGTGTGCGTTGTAGCAGCAACAACCGCCTTACCGAGCTT
>JAOUJL010000366.1 GCA_029883255.1 Candidatus Bathyarchaeota archaeon
GAGAGGAAGGGCATTGGTCACCCAGATTCCATTTGCGACGCCATAATGGATCAGATTTCGGTGAAATTAAGCGAGGCGTATCTGGATAAGTTTGGAGCGATCATGCATCACAATGCCGACAAATCTTTACTTGTTGCTGGCGATGTTGAAACAAGATTCGGCGGAGGCTTAGTAAGAGAGCCCATGCTCCTTATAATTGGCGACAGAGCAACCTTCGAAGTTGAAGGAATCACCGTACCCGTTAAGGAAATAACTCTTCAAACGGCAAAAGAATGGTTCAAGAAAAACCTCCGTTTCGTAGACCCAGAAGACCACGTAAGATACCAAGTGGAGTTGAAGCCCGGTTCTCCAGAACTTACAGACATCTTCAAAAGGAAGGGAAAAATCCTCGGTGCAAACGACACTTCAGCAGCTGTGGGCTACGCACCCATGACCAAGACAGAGACAATTGTTCTGAAAACCGAAAGATACGTGAATTCCAAGGATTTCAAAAAGAAGTTTCCTGAATCAGGTGAAGACGTAAAAGTAATGGGGCTCAGAAAGAACAACGACCTGCGTTTAACCGTTTCTATGGCCTTTGTTGACAGATTTGTGCAAAGTGAGAGAGAATATTTCAAGAAGAAAGCTGGGATCCTTGAAGAGATAGACAGATTCGTAAAGGAAAACACAGATTTCGACAAGGTTACCGTGAAATTGAATACGCTGGACGTAGAGGGTAGGGGCATAGACGGAGTTTATCTAACAGTGTTAGGCACTAGCGCAGACAGCGCAGATTCAGGTCAGGTTGGCAGAGGAAACAGAGTTAACGGTGTAATGCCCTTGAACAGACCCGTTTGTTCTGAGGCAGCTGCTGGAAAGAATCCGGTGAGCCACGTTGGGAAAATCTACAATCTCCTAACGCACAGGATAGCCGAGCAGGTATATGAACAAGTGTCGGGGGTAGAAGAGATTTACATATGGCTGTTGAGTCAAATCGGCAAGCCAATTGATCAACCCGCCATCGCCTCAGCTCAAGTTGTCATGAAATCGGGAAACTCTATGGAAAACGTTCGGAGAGACATAAAGGAAGTAATCAATTCCGAACTTGAAAACATAGACAAATTCTGCATGGATCTGGCTCACGGAAAAATTCCCATCTGCTAAATTTTGGACAGATCCGTTAGTTTTTTGCCTTGCTCAGGCGCTACAACACCTCATCACAATTCCTTATTCGACTCGTATTCAGATCATACAGTAGACCAGAATTGAAAAGCGTCACACACAACCTAAACATATAAACCACAAAGCTGTCAACGGTAACTCACCCGAGCAGGAACCATAAAAATGGAATGCCAATACTGCAAAAAAGATGTCCTTCTACCCTTCAAATGCCCCTACTGTGGCGGATACTTCTGTAACGAACACCGACTACCAGAAAATCACGCATGCCCAGAATACTGGAAAGTATTGGCTCCCCGTGAAGAAGCGCCATCACCAACAATAACAGAAATTCCGGAGAGAAGACCATACGAATATTCCTTCACATACACGTCTCCTCGGCCAACATCCAAAATCTTTTGGTTCAGCCCAAAAGAACTCAAACACTTAACCATCGGAGCGTTGCT
>JAOUJL010000089.1 GCA_029883255.1 Candidatus Bathyarchaeota archaeon
CTGCTTTGACTATGGGAGGCTTTGAACCTGCTCTTGCGATACCCACGACCAACGTTTCTTTTGTGATCACTTGACTTCGCTTTCGCTTTTCTATAGCCAAAAGTGTCTCTAGCCCATCCTTCACAGTCATGTACCTCTTCTCATCTGCTCTGATGTCAAGAAAACATAGGGTGTGAAGCCCCGTCTTTCTGTTTTCACCGATTACTCTGTAAGGAGTTTCAGAAATGAACCCATTTTCAGGAAACGGTATGGTCACGCTTCTTCCATACTTATAGTTTTGTAAGCCTGGCAAGCCGATGACCGCTGAAATAATAGATGCACCATGTATGATGCTGGTCTTTATTCCCTGCCCCTCCGCGCGAATTCGCAAGTCTACATGAGTCGTTGCGATTAGCGGGTCCCCAGGAACCAGCAAAACCGTCTTTCCTTTCTTTGCCTGCTGCAAAATCAACTCACCCTCTTCTTCCTCCAAAACTCGCCTCGAAACAACTGAAATTTTTTTTCCGACGAGCTTTTCAAGGTTTTGAATAGACAGTCCAGGCATTAGACTGGTATAGAGTTCTGCAAAAACAGCGTCTGCCTCTTTCATCTCTTCAACTCCACGAAGAGAAATGTCCTTTTCATCATGCAGACCTAAACCAACAAAGACAAGCTCGCCCAATTTGTTCAACTCTCTAGTCAATCTACGTTACTGCAATAACGAAAGATATTAGGGTAACCATACACAAATCAAAAAGATGCATGTGCGGGCCCGTAGCTCAGCAAGGCAGAGCGGCGGACTCTTAATCCGTAGGTCGTGGGTTCAATTCCCGCCGGGCCCGCCAAATTGTATTCTAGGAATTTTTGAAATCTTCACGAACATTGGCAAATACTGGAGGAAAATTTGAAGCATAAATCAATGCAAGATCATGGTTTATTCAGCAGGACCTAGGCGTTTTTTTTAACGATGTTGTTGACGAAGATTATGTTAAGTGAACCCACTTGTATCTGCTCTTGAATTCTTGATTTGACCAGCTTATGAATTTAAATGTGATTTCATCGAATATTTTTAGGGTTAAACGTGTCCGCAATACCCTGCTTAAGAGTTCCAAAGATTCTCGGTGAAAAAGCAATAGTTCTACTCAGCAAACTGAGCCTTTTAAACCGAGAGTTGAAGATTCAGCAAGTAAAGGATCGTCTTTTCATACCATTAGTTAGGAAACCTCTTCCAACTGATATCAAAAGGTTCGAGGAGAGCCTTCCAAACTTCAAAATCTCTACACATGAATTTCCCAAGCACACCAAACGTCCACTCAAACTTGTTGATTTGCTGGAAGACAAACTGCCTACCCATCTTCTGGTAAGTGTCCCACATGCAATAGACTTTGTAGGCGACGTAGCCGTTATCGAGGTTCCTCCAGAACTTGAGTCTCGTAAAACAACTGTTGGAGTAGCCATACTCAAGACACATAAACGGATACATACGGTTTTAGCAAAATCTGGCGCTGTTGAAGGCGTATATCGTGTGAGAGAATTTGATGTAATAGCAGGCATAGGCAAAACAGAAACTGTTCACAGAGAGCATGGATGCGTATATCACGTGGACCTTGCGAAAGCCTATTTTTCACCCAGGCTCTCCCATGAACACGATCGAGTGGCATCACAGGTCAAGGACGGCGAGACGGTGATCGACATGTTCGCTGGAGTTGGCCCATTCTCCATTCTAATCGCGAAGAGGCATAAGAACGTTCGAGTGTACGCTGTCGACGTGAACCCTGATGCCATGAATTATTTGAAGAAAAACACCGAAGCGAACCACGTTGGAAAAAGCGTTACTCCAGTTCTTGGTGACATTAGACAAATCGTAAAAACAAGACTAATAGGAGTTGCAGATCGGGTCATTATGAACTTGCCTGAGAGAGCGATAGAATACGTAGACGTGGCTTGCGAAACCCTCAGGCCTAAGGGCGGTATTGTGCATTATTACGAATTTGCGAGCATGCCCGAACCCTTGGAAACCGCGAAGGTTCGATTGATCGAAGCTATGAAGCAGACCAGTCGCAACGTTAGGAAAATCTTGTCTGCACGGCTCGTTCGAGCAACTGCGCCTTACACTTTTCAAGTGGTCGTGGACGCCGAAATTCAATAGCTCTCCACAGTTAGCGTTATTTTGATTTTTTGATCTGGGGTCCGTATTTTCTCAACAAGCTTCCTAGAAATGTCTCTGGCAGCCTTGTTCGCTTTTATGGCTATTGTTCGACCACAAATATAGTTGCTTTTTCTCACTACCATGTCGGTTGGGTGGGTGAACAACAGCTGAGGGCTTCCTCTTGCCTTGACCACTTCCCGAATTTCGCTAGCCTCGACCGTTATAGTAATCTGTGCGTCTTGTCTTTTCATGGCTTCCTTAAACTCTGAACTCAAGTCCTTTGATCCCTTCGTTGCACCAACAGCAATTACGCAATCGCCACGCTTCGTGAGAGTTGATTCCTTTGTGATTTCAAATGTTGTCTTATGGGTTGCCCGGATGTTCTCATGTCCATACGCATCAACAATTTCAGTTATTTTCATTGCGACACAGGTTCCATAACTGATTTGGCGAGAATTATTCGAGAACCTCTATGGAGTCTACTTTTCCATCTCCGTCTAAGTCAAATCCCTGAATCAAAGTTGCGAACTCGTCTTGACCTCTAAAATTCTTTAAGGTTTCTTTCCAAAATTTGACGAGCGCTATGACGCACGCTTTTGTCCCGACAGCCTTGTTGCCAGCAAGAAGAATTATTCGTTTTTCCTTGCCCCAAGGATTAACTATTTTTGAAATAACCCCCACGGTGTCGCCACTGTAAAGATTTCCAGTTTTTTCGGACATCAAACCCCCCAGAAGGAATCCGTGCTCAGAGGGCACCATATCGAATCGTATCGGCAGAAACTCGTTGACTTCTTTGGTGATCAAGTTTGTTCCAGGGCCACCCAACAAGAGTAAGTTGTTGTCCTCTTCTTTCTCAGCATTTACATCCACATCTAGTTTTACCGCAAAATCCTCTGGCAACTTAACAAATTGACCGAGGAAAAGCGTTAGGTAAGACGCGTAGTGACCATCCCTCGCTCTGGCTTTAAAGGGACCGTGCGGGTCTGGGCTTCCAACCACAATCTTTCCGTCAAAGGTTCCATCTTCTCGTAAGAACGGGCTGAAAAACTGCTTAATCTTTTCGTTCGTGCTTGGAATTGAAACCGTGTTGATTGTTCTGTTGCCAAAGGGAAGTTCAACTCCGAAGGCTGGGAAACAAGCTTTATAATATTTTGCGATAGCTCCCTTCTTTTCTTCTTCTCTGACAACCTTGATTACGCCGGCTTTTGCGAGCTTTCTGATGTGGTAATAGATTTTCTGTTCATGTACCTTCAGTTTCTTCGCGATTTCCATCGGATACATTTCTTTCTCGCAGAGAATTTCGAGAATTTTCCAGCTGAGTTTGTTCAAAACAGCCTTAAGCCTGTCGCGATCCTCGAAAACAGCGATGTCCTTCACTTTGTATTCTTTTTTTTCACCAGTGAGTAACAGCTTTTTCTTCATGTTTGCTTAGTTAAAAGAAATCCCTTATAAACATTTTTTTAGTGGTCGGACCTAAATACATCAAAAACTTTAGAAACCCTTATGATTTCAGTTTTAAAATTAAGACCTTTTTCCTAAAAAAGCTTATAGAAGCCTCTTTAATCTAGATAGAGCTTGCCTGTAAGAGATTCGACTTGGTCATTATTTAAGCAAGAGAATTTGAGGAACTGGTGATGTGTGGAATATTTGGATGCGTCCTTAAAAACGGCGATGCGGCACCCATAATTCATGCTGCTTTAAAACGGCTTGAGTATCGAGGGTACGACTCTGTGGGTGAGGTAACAATCCATGAAGGCAAACTGTTCATAAAGAAGGATCAAGGAAAAATCGATGAAGTTCATGCCATACACAACCTAAATGATCTTCCAGGACGAATTGGAATAGGCCACACAAGATGGGCAACTCACGGGGCACCGACCGAAGTAAACGCCCACCCCCACACCGACTGCAATGAGGAAATAGCAGTAATTCACAACGGAATCATCGAAAACTTCTCAACACTCAAGAAGGAACTGGAAGAACATGGGCACACTTTTCGATCGAAAACTGATACAGAAATCATTTCTCATCTCATCGAAGAAAAGTTGAGCGAAGACTTCACTTTCGTCGAAGCAGTACGCAGTGCTGTAGAGCGGTTAGACGGATCGTACGCCATTGCGGCCGTCTCTTTTAAAGAGCCTGACAAAATCATTTTTGCACGGAAAGAAAGTCCTCTCGTCATTGGAGTTGCCGAAGACGCGGTTTACTGCGCATCTGACATTCCCGCGTTTCTCCCGTTAACGAATACGGCTGTCATTGTTGAGGACGGAGAATTAGTTGTTTTGAGTGATAAAGGATATGAGATAAGAAAACTTGCTGATGGGAGTATAGTTTCAAGAAAGCCTGTGGTCTTTGATTGGAGTCCAGAGATGGCTGAGAAGAAGGGTTATCCTCATTTCATGCTGAAGGAGATTCATGAGCAGCCGCTTTGTCTGAGAAACACGCTTAGGTTGCAGGAGCAGTATTTGGACCTAATGACCACTTTCCTCGACCGTGCTGGTGAGGTTTTCTTAGTGGCGTGTGGCACTTCATATCACGCCTGTCTTGCAGCCTCCTACATGTTTTCTAAGCTTGCAATGTTAGCAACTCATCCGATTATTGCGTCGGAGTTCGTTGAGCAGCATGGAAGAGCCGTTAACATCGATAGCGTCCTTCTCGCTGTCAGCCAATCTGGGGAAACCGCTGATACTTTGGAGGCTGTGGAATGCGCGAGGCTGCGTGCCGCGACCGTTCTAGGATTAACCAATATTATTGGGTCCACTTTGACCCGTGTTGCTCGTGCCTATGTGTGTCAACAGTCGGGCCCAGAGATAGGGGTTGCCGCCACTAAGACATTTACATCTCAGCTTTCTGTGCTCTCTCAGCTTGCGTTGAGGCTGGCCAAGAAGAGGGGGAAGGTTTCGCATGTGGAGATTGAGCAACTTGAAGAAAAACTGGAGCAGATTCCTGACATCGTTGAGAAGGTTATTGAAACTCAGGAGGAGAAAATCAAGCAGCTAGCCAAGAAATATCGGGATAAGCAGTGTTTCTTTTTCTTGGGGCGAGGGGTAAGCTCTGCTTCTGCCCTCGAGGGTAGGCTGAAGCTTTTGGAGATTGCTTATGCCCCTGCCCTAGCGTTTCCCGCTGGGGAGAGTAAACATGGGCCGATCAGTTTGATTGAGCCGGGCTTCCCTGTGATTTTCGTTTGTCCCAAAGATGATACGCGTAAAACGATTGTGGGTAACATTATGGAGATGAAGGCTCGTGGGGCTTCCATTATTGCGGTGGTTGAGGAGGGAGACGAGGAGATCAAAAGCCTCGCTGATGATTACATTGAAATACCGCGTGGTATGCCTGAGATTCTTTCGCCGATTCCCTATGTTATCCCGCAACAACTCTTCGCGTATTACATGGCGGTTGAAAGAAACTGTGACCCAGATCAGCCTAGGAATCTAGCAAAGTCAGTGACGGTCAAGTAGTTGGCCCTATTTTTTCTCAATTCTAGGCGCTTCCTATCATAAACTCTTAAGGTATGGTTTTCAGTATTGTTGTGAGGACATAGTATGAAAAGACAGGCTTGGGAGGAATTGATTCAAAGGTTAGTTGGGCAAGGAATACTTCGGTCGCCACAGGTTATTCAAGCGTTGTGTCGAGTCTCTCGGGAGTCTTTTCTCCCAGAGAATGTGAAGTCCTATGGAACTATAGATTCCCCGCTTCCAATAGGATTTGGGCAGACCATTTCGGCGCCTCTCGGCTGATCTATGCGGTCAGCCGGGCGAAACATGGTTTCAATTATGGATGAAGCCCTTGAGTTGGAAGTGGGGCACTCGGTGCTGGAGATAGGTGCTGGTTCGGGTTGGCATGCCTCCACGATAGCTGAGGTTGTAGCTCCGACGGACACGCCTAAAAAAGAGTGGGGGCACGTTTACACTTTGGAAATAGTTGCTGGACTGGCTGAGTTTGCGAGAGAAAATGTTGAGAAGGCTGGATTTGGAGACCGCGTCACCGTCATTTGTGGAGACGGATCAGAGGGTTATCCAAAAGAGGCTCCGTATGATCGTGTTTTGGTGACGGCCGCGGCTCCAGATATTCCTCAACCGTTGATAGAACAGTTGAAACCTGGTGGGGTCTTAGTTATTCCGGTTGGGGGTGTTTATCTCTATCAAACACTTTTGCGTATTAGGAAAAGGGATGGAGAGATCGTTCGGGAGAATTTGGGCGGGGTTGCGTTTGTGCCTTTGACTGGAAA
>JAOUJL010000368.1 GCA_029883255.1 Candidatus Bathyarchaeota archaeon
AAGGAGAACGGTTTAGACTTGACTAGAAGCAAAGAACTGTTCATCTGTGAGCTAGAGGTGAAGGAGAAATTTGAGGTTGTGTCCACAAAAAGAATTGGAATAAAGGTCGGCGTGGACAAACCATGGAGATTCTACATAAAGGATAATTGCTTCGTTTCTAGGAAATGAAAATCCTTGCAAAGGCGTTTATAAATGAGGAGAGAAGAGAAAGTGGAAAAGCTAGTCAAAGGCTGGTTTGCCACAACCGCTGACTACGAGTGGGAACAGCTGAGGAAAAACGCGGATTGCCATATGTTTCGCGTGGATGCTAATTTCAAGGCGGAAAAATCATAAGTAAATATTTAGGTTGGGATAATGGAAAGTAAGAGTGAAAGATGGTGAACGATGTCTTTTACGCCAATTGAAGATATCTTGGATGGCCGTTGCGAAGGCAAACACATCCGTGTTAGAGGATGGGTTCATCGAAAACGCGAAAGCAAAGACATTGTTTTCTTCATCATACGCGACGCCACAGATATCGTTCAGTGCACTGTTAAGAAAGACAGTTCAGCATGGACTGACGCGAAAAGGGTTACGATCGAATCTTCCGTCACGTTGAGTGGAACTGTGAAAAAAGATGAGCGGGCCCATGGAGGCTTTGAGGTTTCTGTAGATCAATTGAAGATAATTGGGTTGGCTGAAACATTCCCGATAACGAAGGATCAAAGCGAAGAATTCCGACGCAATGTTCGGCATTTATGGCTACGAAGTCGACGGATGAATACTATCATGAAGGTGAGGAGCGAGACGCTGAGGTTTGTACATGAGTTCTTCAGAAAAAAAGGTTTCACAGAAGTTTCGCCACCCATGTTCATATCAAGTGCGTGCGAGGGCGGCGCCACACTTTTTGGGTTGAAATATTTTGATAGAGAGTTATATCTCACCCAGAGTGCTCAGTTGCATCTGGAGGCATTAATCCAGTCGTTGGAGAAAGTTTACTGCGTTGCACCTTCCTTCAGGGCGGAGAAAAGTCGAACGATAAGGCATCTCGCAGAGTATTGGCACGTCGAAGCGGAAGAGGCTTTCTCAACGATGGATGATTTGATGTGCCTAGAGGAGGATCTCGTTAGTCACGTGTGCCAGAATGTTGCAAGACAGTGTAGAAAAGAGCTTAAGGCCTTGAAAGTGGACGCAGGGAAATTGGCGAAGGTAAAGCCTCCGTTCAGCAGAATCACTTACGGTGAGGCCGTAGAGAGGCTTCGCAAAAAAAGCTTCAAGATCAAGTGGGGAGAAGACTTTGGGTTTAACGAAGAGAAGGCTCTGGCAGAAGAGTTTGGGCCTCTCTTTGTGTATGCTTACCCGAAGAAGATAAAGGCATTTTATTGTAAGACGTACAGAGAAAATCCAGAAATGGTCATGTCCGTAGATTTGATAGTCCCAAACATAGGTGAACTATCCACAGGCGGAGCTCGAGAGGACGACAAAAAAGAACTGCTCAAACGACTAGAAGAGTTTGGCTTGAGACAAGAAGACTACGAGTGGTATATCGACCTGAGAAAGTATGGAACGGTTCCGCATACGGGTTTTGGACTAGGCGTCGAA
>JAOUJL010000369.1 GCA_029883255.1 Candidatus Bathyarchaeota archaeon
TTGAACAAGCAGTTATCGACAACGAAATATGTGGGATGGTGTCTAGGGCTCTCCGCGGAATAAAGATTAGCAACGAAACGCTGGCAATAGACGTTATTGAAAGAGTGGGTCCAGGCGGGCAATTCCTTGATCAGCGGCATACTCTCGAATATCTAAAAAAAGAACATTACCTTCCGACAATCATCAATAGACAGAAAAGAGAAAGGTGGGAAAAAGCAGGTTCAAAAGATCTTAGAGAAATCGCTCGCGAAGAAGCCAAGAGGATTCTGAAAGAACACCAACCTGAACCACTAGATCGAGACATTGAAGAAGAACTCAAGAAGGTTGTAAAAGAAGTGGAAAAAAGAGAACAAAAGAAATAGTAACGTTAAAAACTATAAGTAATTTTCAAACGTTTAATATGCTCAGGCTTGAATTTTCGGAGGAGTATTGCAATGCGGAAAAAGTTGAGCTCAAAAGAGAGAATGCTCACAGCTATTAACCTTGAAGAACCCGATGTGATACCCGTAGCTCCCTACGACGGCTTTTGGCATGCCCCAAAACTGCTGGGACTCAGAATTTCAGATTACTCTTTAGGAAGCAACAAGTTAAGAGCGAAAATCATTCTAGCCGCGCAGAAAAGATATGACTATGATTGGATACTGGCAGGGACTGGACACACCCATGATTGGAAGAAAAACGTCGATATCAAAGATGTTGGAGACAGATACATTGTTACACCTAAGAAGCCTGGTTGGCAATTGGGAGGATGGTGGTACGGCACCCAAATCGTCCCGAAAGACGATGTACCTCACTACGAATCCGGCTACGTAAAGATTGAAGACATATCGGAACTCGAGATAAACGACTCTGATAGCGTTCTAAGGGGCGGAGAACTTGAGCAGGTAGAGATAATATCCAAACGCGTTGGCAATAAAGTGTTAGTAGCCAACAACATCGGAGTTCCATTCGGAGACGCGGCCTTCATGACGGGGCTTCAAGAATGGATTTTAGCGCTATACAGAAAACCTCAGCTCGCAGAGAAGGCTATGAAATGGTGTCTCTCGCAAACCCTTGAATATTCCAAAGCGCTGGTCGAAGCGGGCGCAGAGGCTTTATTTATGGAAGAAATATGGGCTTCAACAGACATAATCTCCCCCAGCCTCTACGAAAAGTTTGCTTTCCCCTACGAGTGCATGCAAATCAAAAAGTTAAGAAAACTCGGCGTCCCGCTGATACTATCTTTTTGCGGGAACCCCATGCCTATCCTTGACAAGATTATAGAAACGAAACCGGATGCTCATCACTTCGAAGAGAGCAAGAAAGGCTTCGTAGTTGACATCTTCAAGATAAGAGAGAAACTGAGGGGTAAAACATGTTTCTTTGAGCCAATTGACGCCATAAACCTGTTGCCCAGCGGCGATCTTGAAGCAATCCGAAAAAGCGTCACCGAGATTGTTACTAGAACTGCTGGGGGAGGCGGTGTGGTTCTAGGCACTGGATGTCCATTGATGAGAGATACTTCGCCAGAGAGTCTTGACATGATGATAAGAACTGCCAGAGAAGTGGGCAAATATCCAATCCGCGCTTAAGCGGAAAG
>JAOUJL010000370.1 GCA_029883255.1 Candidatus Bathyarchaeota archaeon
CCGATCGTAAAACAGAAATAAGACGGCACCGAAAACCATGCCTAGAAGACTTGCAAGAAACATCAATAGTACCTGAGTGGTTAGTAAACCTGAGAAAGCAGTCTGAACTGATAGATAAATGTCGGCACTTAACGGAGCTAAGAATGTGACTCCTACGATGAAGAAGAGAAACACTATTTCTCCTACTATTCTTTCAAGATAATTTTGAATGGCGCTATCTGACGCGCGCTTCTCTCTTTCCACCTTCCAAAACAAAGCCATGCTTGCTTTTCCGATTTCTGAAAGGTTATATTTCCCTCTCTCTGACTGTTCAACCAAAGTTCCCAGCTCCTTTAAATGGTAACTCAAAAGTCCTGTGTCATTGACGCCTACAGCTTTCTGTATCTCAGTGAAGGAGGCTTCACCTTTTTCTTCTAGAAGTAAGAGAATTTGACGACGGAGAGGATGCTTCAAGGCAGCGAAGATTCTGTCGTATTCATCTGTTTCGGTCAAGTGAAGCCCTAAAGTTCCAAATGCATTGCATTTGATAAAAGTGTTTTCGTGAACAGAAACTGGAAAAAGAGGCGCCGGGAATGGGATTCGAACCCATGCGGACCTGAAAGGTCCACAGGCTTACTTGTGAAGAACAATAGTCCAGAGAAAAGCGCTTTTTCTTTTAGGTTTAGCATTGTTCTTTCACCTCAAGGCCTGCGCAATAACCACTCTGCCATCCCGGCGTATTCACTATTTCTAAAACCTCTGTTTTAAATCTTTGTCCAAACGTGAAATCAAAGAAAGAGATATATCGACAAAGAACTGAAGACTTTTTGGAACCCAAAGTATCCCTAAATTGTGCGGTAGGGCCGGTAGTCTAGCTCGGTTAGAGTCCTCTATTTTGGCGAAATCTCCTGCAAATCCCCTCTTTTTCTATCTGAGCTACGGGAAACCGTCGGAATCTTGTCAAATTCGGCGCGCGTTAGAATGTGAGAACCAATGTGGGCCAGAGAGAAGTCGATTATATTTCGCCGAAGTATTTTGATAACTTTTCTTTTAGGATTCGCGTCAGTTCTGGGTCGCCCTTCAAATAATGATCATCGATGTCTAACACGATAATCTTCTTTTCAACCTTTGGGTCAATCTGCTTCAACGCCTCTTTGTGGTGCTTTTCCATCACGAAAATCATGCCAGCCCAATCCATCAGCTCTTTAGATACAACCGTTTGAGCACCTACCCAAGTACCAGCAGACTTCACCTCAAATCCTTCTTTGCCTCTTAGAAGGGCTTCAGCAGTTGGGCTTCTATCAATGTTGCCGCTGCAAACAAACAAAACTCTCTTTGTCAAAGATCTCCATCTCATTGACGTCTTGTACACTCATAGAGTACCCGATACGAATTATTTCTCTTTCGCGCTCGCTAGTTCGTTTCAATAGCGTTGATGGAGATTTGAACCCTACTATGTGTGGTGATGTCTCCCGCAAAATTCCCTTTTTTCTTCTCATTCCACTCACTGGAAACGGTTTAGCAAGTGGTAATATTCAAAAGTGTGGGGGGGCCTTGACTTGTGCGCGCATCTTATGAAGTTGATGCTGCCAG
>JAOUJL010000100.1 GCA_029883255.1 Candidatus Bathyarchaeota archaeon
GCAGGATTTTTGCCTAGCAAAAGCAATTCCACTCCGGCAAACACAGTAGCAACCACTTGAACGAGCTGGCTATGGCATGGAGCAGATAGTTGAGGTCCTAGCCAGCTCTTTTAACAGAGAGGTTAAAGGATCCGATAAATCGCTAACCATTGAAGTCTGGATAAGATCGTGCGGCAATTGTCAAAAGTTTAAACCAATTTATGAAAAGCTCAGAGGTTATTTACGGTCCATTTGAGTGCGAAATTGCAGACCTTGAAAGCTAAGTAGGAAACGGGTTTCGAAAAACACGATTGTTCAACCAATAATGAAAAGCAAAATAAGACGCAATAAAAGCGCAGCTATGACAGCAGATGGAGTTCTATTCACTTCATTTCACTTTAAAGCGATTGATCCTAAAGCTATGATGAAGAGGATAATTGATTTACAATCTGAAGAATCCTTTTTCCATATATTCTCCAAAAAATTAACCCAAGTATAAGAGCTATGATGATGAGGAAGATTGTGCTTATAGGCACAAAAGAACAATGCGACTTGTACCCCAACATATTTGGTTTACTCGCAGATGCATCCGGAAGTACAGTAATCGGCGCAAAAACAGCAGATGCAATAGCCCCTGCAAGCAGTATCAGAAACAATAGCATTTTTAAGAACCAAAAGATTATTTCTTTTAATATCCACCGCCCCCAATGGCTTATCAAATTAATTCTGCAATTTCTTTGCCCAGCTTTCTAAACGTCTTTTGAGTTCCTTTTTCAAGTGGTCCTTCTCTTCCTTCTACTATAGCCGATTTTCGAGGTTTTATCATCTTGACTTTCATTTTTTTCTCAATTCTTTTTGCTGCACTATTCAAATCAAATCTATTAAAACGAGATTGCACTCTGGTATCGAAACAAAACCCTTTTTTGTCACTAATGTCAACGATTTTTAGTTCTTCAAGAAAACCTTTCATTGGTTTAGACATACCAAGATTATGGGTAGGGCCACCAACAGCAAGAAAATCGTATTCAACCAGCTTATCAACATCGACTTCATCAATTTTGACACAGTCAACCTTGACCCCTTGTTCTTCCATCCCCTCTGCTAATGCCTTCGCTATACTTTCAGTATTACCAAATTTTGTGTGGTAGATGACTATTGCCTTTGACACTTCACCTATTCCCTTTTCATAGGGGATGGAGTTGGAATTGCTTATATTCTTTTAGCATACTAAACTTGCGAGAGCTTGGATACATGTACGTCCATGGTAACCTTTATGTCGATTTTTCAACGTGAAAGAGGCCATCTTGAAGACAAGCTTGATTTGATATAACGTCGAAGTCAAGGTGATATCAGAAGACAACATGCATGTCATGAGCCATAACGCATGGAAAAAAGCTTTCCGTCCATTGCCCCAAAAGTCCCTAACCTAACATTGATCAATATGGGAATGGGAAGCTTTGTTTGCGTACCCGACAATTGCTTTGCCATATCCAACTACCTTTGAGAAAGACGTCTTTTCTGAGTTTTGAATACCGCTTGGATTAGTCTTTGTATTGGTGTCATATTTCCAAAATGCTTTTACACATGCTTTTGCTGTATCTTTTGTGCTTCAGGGTTGATGGTCTTCTTGGACGAATCTTCAAAGAATCCTTTTAAAACGCTGCTTAAACCCATTCGCAGACTGATTGAGCAGAGAGGATTTGAGGCTCCAACGGAACCTCAAAGAAAGACCCTGCCCAAAATCCTGGAAGGAAAAAACGTTCTACTCATATCACCAACAGCCACGGGAAAAACAGAAGCAGCAGTTCTACCGGTTCTCAACATGCTCATAAAAACGCCAGAAAGATCATATGGAATCAAAATCCTCTACGTCACACCACTCAAAGCATTAAACCGAGACATACTTGAACGTCTCGAATGGTGGTGCAACAACCTAGACGTTAAGCTGGCGGTCAGACATGGCGACACAGACACAAAAGAACGCGCAAGACAAGCTCGCAGCCCACCAGACATGCTTATCACCACGCCAGAAACGTTGCAAGCCATCTTACCGGGCAGACTAATGCGCCAACACCTCAGCCAAGTCAGGTGGGTAATCGTGGATGAGGTCCATGAGATGGCGGACAGCAAACGAGGAAGTCAGCTGTCGCTGGCTCTCGAGAGGCTGCGATGGGTGACGGGCAGAGAGTTCCAGCTGATCGGCTTGTCCGCTACGATTGGCAGCCCAAAGAGGGTCGCTCAGTTTCTCGTTGGTAGTGGACGTGATGTTGAAATCGTGAGGGTTCCTGTTGCCAGGCTTATGAGATTGAAGATTCTTTTTCCGAAACCTAAACCTGAAGATTACGAGCTTGCTTCAACACTTTTTACTCGCCCCGAAGTAGCTGCTCGACTCCGCATAATCCGCAAGTTTCTTGAGAAGCAGAAGTCCGTTCTTATTTTTACCAACACGCGGGCTATTTCAGAGGTTTTGGCAAGCCGATTCAAGGTTTGGGACATAGACTTCCCTATATCTATTCATCATGGATCTTTGGCTAAGCCTTCACGGATCGCGGCTGAACAGGGTTTGAAGAGTGGCAAGCTTAGAGGATTGGTTGCCACATCGTCTTTAGAGTTGGGAATCGACATCGGTCGTATTGACATGGTTATTCAGTATATGAGCCCTCGGCAGGTTACGCGGTTAATTCAGCGTGTGGGCAGGAGTGGACACAGGATTGGAAGAATCGCTAGAGGGATTATTATCACCATGGACTCCGATGACACGTTGGAGGCTATGGCCATTGCTCGTATGGCTGGTGAGGAAAATTTGGAGCCAGTAGAGGTTCCCCATAAGCCCTACGATGCCTTGGCGCATCAGATCATCGGCTTGCTGATGAAGAAGAAGCGTTGGTACTTTTATGAAATTTATGATTTGTTCAGGCATGCTTACCCTTATGCTGATTTGACAGTGGAGGACATCCAAAAGGTTTTGACCTACATGCACCAGCGTTTTCCAAGGTTTGCTTGGGTTTCCTTTGAAGACCAGCTGGTGATTAAACCTCGTCGAACGAAGCCCATGTATGAGTACTACTTTGAGAATTTGTCTATGATTCCCGCGGAGAAGAAATACCTCGTGGTTGATGGGACGTCTGATAGTGCTGTTGGAGTCTTGGACGAGGCTTTTGTCGCTGAATACGGTAAGCCTAACGTGAAGTTTATTATCCGTGGGACTCCGTGGAAGATTTTGAATGTGATGGGTGACCACATATACGTGAAGCCTGTTGATGATCCGACTGGGGCTATTCCAAGCTGGGTTGGGGAGGAGATTCCTGTTCCGTTTATGGTGGCTCAGGAGGTTGGGCGGATACGGGGTCGAGTGGAGGAGCAGACAAAGGCTGGAGCAAAACCTGAAGATATTGCTGTTCAGTTAGCTAAGGAGTATCCAGCAGATAGGGATACAATTTTGCTTGCTTTGGCTGAAACTGTTGAGCATGTGCGCAAGGGTTTTCCGGTTCCTTCCGACACGCGGGTTTTGGTTGAGGATTGGGAAGACTTCGTGATCGTCCATGTTCATTTTGGTTCGTTGACGAATCGTGCTCTGGCTCAGTTGTTTGGCCATGTTTTGTCTGAGGAGTTTGGGGCCGGTGTTGCTGTTCAGCATGATCCTTATCGTGTTTTTGTTCAGACTGGGGGACAAGCGAAAGCCGACCGTGTTGTGGCTTTGTTTGGCGAGTTGAGTCAGTTGAGTGAGTCGGCTGTTCGTGGTTTGTTGGCGAAGTCAGCTGTTCGAACCGGCATTTTTAAGCGGCGTATGGTTCATGTTGCTCGTCGTTTTGGTGCTTTGAAGAGGTGGGTTGATTTCAGTCGTGTGAGTTTATCGCGGTTGATGAAGAGTTTTGAAGGGACGGCGATTTACGATGAGGCTTTAAAGGAGGTTTTTACGAAAGATTTGGATTTGGAGCGTTTGGTTCGTATTTTGGGCGAAGTTCGAAGCGGCGAAGTTGAGGTGGTTAAGCTGGATACTGGCGGGGAGGCAACTCCGGTTGCTCGTGTTGGCATTGAGAAAGTGAGTATGAAGACTGATCTGATTGCTCCTGAGCGTATAAAAAGGATTCTTATAGAGTCAACTAGGGCTAGGTTGCTTAATGAGGTTCGCACATTTGTCTGCTGCAGCTGTTGGGATTATTTGGAGATGTTGCGTGTGAAGGATTTGCCTGAGCATCCGGCGTGTCCGAAATGCGGTTCTGGCCGGTTAGGTGTGTTGCGTCGGGGGGAGGATCAGGTTTTGTCTTTGGTTGAAAAGAAGGATGAGAGGTTGACTAAGGGGGAAGAGAAGATTAGGGAGTGGGCTGTTAAGACGGCTGGTTTGGTGGATAGGTTTGGCTTGCCTGTGGTTGTGGCTTTTTGTGGGCGTGGGTTGAAGGCTGGTGATGTGGAGAAGATCTTGAAGAAGGAGAAGACGCTCTCAGACCGCTTTTTTGAGTCGGTGATAGAAGCAGAACGAAACGCACTGAAAAGAAGGTTCTGGTAAGATCAATTTTGATAGGCGTAGTCTCTACGACTGCAATGGGAACAAAAGGTTCACCGAAGGTTGAACCATATTCTTCCTTTTCGCACTCCTCTCAAGACCTCATACATTTCCTTCTCAACGACCCGCATGACGACAAGCGAGACGACGAACAAAGCTAGACAAACCGTGGTAGCCATCACCGTGTCTGCAAAACTGTTAATTCGAAGAAACACCATCAACGGACCAACCGCAAAAGCAATGCTCGCCATCTCTAAAGAAAACTTGAGGAAACTTCTCAAACTCAGAGGTATTACGTCCCACGTCAATTTCGTAGCTCTCACTATTTCAAAAGCAAACCAACAAAAATAACCTTTCCCTCACCTACCCCCGCCTTACCAACAAAAACTACGCCCCCACACACGATCACATCAAACCGCACCAATTTTCACACGATTCATGTTGAAAACTCACGTAATCGGAACTTCAACAGCGCTCAACTCAAACATGAAAACAGAAACAAAACCCAAGAACAAATCTGACACAAGCCACGACCCCCATAGGTAGGAGAACTCAAGGTTAAGGAGCGCACGCGTTTGCAAAATCGTGTGAAAACTGGCGTTCCCCAATATAGCCGCCATCTTTTCGTATCTTTTCCTATCTTTCCCTATCTTTTTGCATCTTTTCCCATCTAATCCTATCGTGACTTGAGCAATATTCAAATGCTGTTCACAAAAAGAAGCACACTTCAAGCTTCTCAAAAAATTATAGGGGGGCTATATATAAGGGGGGTCTAAAGAGAGAGACATACGCAAACAACGTAGCAAAAACAGACACAAGAAACAAAAACGCTTAAATCCATAAATAAACACCAAAGACATCTCCACAAACAATCGAGGTAACACAACGTGACTCAATCTAAAAAACTCACAGTAGAAGAACTATTAGCAAAAGCCAAAAAACCAGCAAAACTTGCACTGGCATACCACCCATACTATCAAGGAAAAATACAGATAATGCCAAAATGCCCAATCCGAACACCAGCGGACTTCGCAATTTGGTACACACCAGGCGTAGCAGCCTCATGCCGAAAAATCAAAGACGACCCAGAACAAGTCTTCACTCAAACAAACAAATGGAACTACGTAGCGGTAGTAAGCGACGGAACACGCGTACTCGGACTCGGCGACATCGGACC
>JAOUJL010000371.1 GCA_029883255.1 Candidatus Bathyarchaeota archaeon
GGTTCACAAAATTATACAGTGTACGTTAGCGCACGGTGGGAAAACCAAACAGCTGTTAATTGTTCGACTTTTTTGACAGAAGCCTCAAGTTCAACAGGGCATAATGAAAACTCTGGCAATGAAGTAATCCCAAGTAGTGTCGTAATCTCAATTCTACTGGTCTTGTTTGGAATTCTCCTACTGTCTGTCTTGATAATCTCAATTTTTCTTTTTCCTAAGTCAAAGGAAATAAAAGTAAAAATGGAACCCTCTGCCCCACCTGACAAACAAATTGGCGAAAACCATAAAACGTGCATGAACTGCGGAAAGAAATTTCTTAGGATTCGCACGTTTTGTCCATATTGCTTTACTGATCACAGCCAAGACGGTGCAAAGAAAGCCTAATAACCACTCTGATAACATCTTTTTGTGAAAGTCTTCTCTAGACGCTAATTTAATTATATCTCGGATACGCTTAACTCGAATCTGTCTTCAGCGTGGTTTATCCCGCTTACATCGAGTCTATGAAATGTCAAAGTCTAAGAAAGGGTCAAGAACATTTAATAGAAATTTCTTTAAAGAGGTTCGTAGTGTTAGTTGGTTAGCCATCGGGAGAAACTGCTATGGATTCATCAGGACGGCGGGTTATAGGTTCCCTGTTGTTGATGTCAGGTTTGACCTTTCTCGTTTTGGGATTATATACAGGGCAGTTAAGCTACGTTCTGGAACTTGTGAAGACAGTTTTTGAAACTGCCATTGCAGGAACACCCTAGCGCTGAAAGAGAAATACTAGAAATAGAGGCAGTTTCCCGGTTAGACTTCTTTCAACTTGCCTTCTTTCAGCACTCCGAACTTCATCTCCTGTTGATCATGACTGTGAGGACGGCTATGGCTTCGTGTTTAGGCTCGTGTTTGACTCTCAAATGGTGCACATCTAACTCTTCTTCTCAAATTACTTAATTTTCTTATGTGCTTAGTAACTTAGCCATATATTATTACAACTTATATTTCGAATGTATAATAGGAGTGTGTGCAGGAGGTGAATGATTATTATCCGAAGCGAGGAAGGTGAAAGAGATGGAATACTGCATGTTGCAAGATTGATGCTTGTTTCAGCTAGAACTGCGCCAAAATCCGGCGGCATTGACGACTTATCAACAGCGATTATTCTTGGAGCGAAAAGGGAAGCCTTAGCCGCAGAAATGGACAAGATAGCAGAAGAGAGAAAGATTGATGGGTTTACGCGGGACGCGGATAACGTGAAAGGTTCTGAAGTCGTTGTACTGATTGGTGTAAGAGGAACGAAAAGCTTTGGCCTTGACTGTGGTGCCTGTGGTTATGCCAACTGCGACGAGTTTGAAAAAGTCGAGAAAAAGGTGGGACGAGACTTTGTGGGGGCAACGTGTCTTCTTAAGGCGTTAGATCTTGGAATTGCATTGGGATCAGCGGTGAAAACAGCTAGTATCTTCAATGTGGATAATCGGATAATGTACAGAATTGGAGTTGCTGCTAGGCGGCTAAACTTGTTGCCAGAGGCAAGCGTTATCATGGGGATTCCGCTATCTGCGAAGGGTAAGAACATATATTTC
>JAOUJL010000372.1 GCA_029883255.1 Candidatus Bathyarchaeota archaeon
AACCCGCCGTCCTGATGAATCCATAGCAGTTTCTCCCGATGGCTAACCAACTAACACTACGAACCTCTTTAAAGAAATTTCTATTAAATGTTCTTGACTCTTTCTTAGACTTTGACATTCCGGTGACTCGATGTAAGCGGGATAAACCACGCTGAAGACAGATTCGAGTTAAGCGTATCCGAGATATAATTAAATTAGCGTCTGGAGAAGACTTTCACAAAAGATGTTATCAGAGTGGTTATTAGGCTTTCTTTGCACCGTCTTGGCCATGATCAGTAAAGCAATATGGACAAAACGTGCGAATCCTAAGAAATTTCTTTCCGCAGTTCATGCACGTTTTATGTTTTTCGCCAATTTGTTTGTCAGGTGGGGCAGAGGGTTCCATTTTTACTTCTATTTTCTTTAACTTAGGAAAAAGAAAAATTGAGATTATCAAGACAGACAGTAGGAAAATTCCAAACAAGACCAGTAGAATTGAGATTACGACACTACTTGGGATTACTTCATTGCCAGAGTTTTCATTATACCCTGTTGAACTTGAGGCTTCTGTCAAAAAAGTCGAACAATTAACAGCTGTTTGGTTTTCCCACCGTGCGCTAACGTACACTGTATAATTTTGTGAACCAGCGTTTGGTGATAATTTGAAAGTAAAAGCGAATATGCCTTTTTCACTGGTTTGGCTAGTTCCCACAGCTACGATATCTCTGCTTTCATTTCTCACTTCTAACGCTACCAGTGATTCTCTAAGCGGATTTTCTCCCAGAGTTACCTTCCCACAGACTCTTACAGTTTCTACTTGAAAATACGAAGATTTGTCGGTTCTTGCTGTAATGTGCAGAATCGGAGAAGCACAAGCGAGCGGCATGTATAAAAATGATAGAAATATCAAAAGCATTGAAAGTTTTGAGGTTTTCACGCTTTCTCCCATTAATCCTATAAATCTATGCTTCTTTAAGGTTGGGTTTTGAGTTAGGAGTCAAAAAGACTTCAACTCACTGTGTGCATCGTCGGTATTTGTATTTTCGAGTGAGGCGAACCCTGAGAGGATACATGGAATTTAAGGCTATTAAAGTAAAGAAAGCATTTTTTCTAAGGCTTTTCGAGCTTTTTTCGCCACAGATTTTGGAATAGTTACGACGTGTTTTTCTTCTTTGAGGGATAGGTAAATTCGTTCCAGCGTGTTCATTTTCATGTTCGGACAAATAGCTCCGTCATAAAGTGGTATGAACACTTTTTTCGGATTTTCCTTCTTAAGACGGTGGATGAGTCCAATTTCTGTTCCGACTACGTATTTTGTTGCAGATGTCTCTCTGGCATATCTGCACATCTGTGAGGTGCTTCCAACAAAGTCTGCTGACAATTGAACTTCTGGAATACACTCCGGATGTACCATAACCAGAGCGTTGGGATGCTTCTCTTTCAAGAGTTGAATGTCTCCCTTGGTGAAGAGGATGTGAGTTGGGCAGCAACCTCTGCTTGGAATTGGAACAATTTTCTTTTTAGTTTTCTGTTGAACATGCCACGCTAGGTTAGCGTCAGGCCCGAAAAGTACAGTGTCTTCATCTAA
>JAOUJL010000373.1 GCA_029883255.1 Candidatus Bathyarchaeota archaeon
AGTTCCTAAGAGCTTTCAAAAGCTTCTTTAATGTTAGCATGAATTAATGCGACAACATCACTGAACAGCATCCCTCATATAAAAAGGTTTAGCACATCGGCAACCAGTCTTTTTGGACGTGAGACACGAAAGCCATATTGCAACTTTCAGATCCTATGAAAACTTTAGTGTAGATTTCAGGAGTGTGCGCGATCATATTGTTGTCTTGACTAACATCTAATGCAAGACGGAAACCAAGCCCATGGTCATGGTGGTTTATGTCACGTGGTTCCCGGTTCGCAGGCCTAAAAAAGCATTCGCAGAGATACCAGCCGCCGCCCTTAATTACCTTGCCTTCACCGGTTGTTGGCCCTTTTGGGTTATTTGGCGGACTGTTTGAAAAGTAGTCGTATTGATACCAGTCGGAAACCCATTCGTATACGTTGCCTGCTGTGTCATAGAGGCTATAGTTGTTTGGTTGGAGTGAGCCAACTGGAGCTGTTTTTTCGTAGCCATCATAAGCCTCTTTCGGATAGGTGTAATCTTTGCGATGTTCTCCGTAAAAGTTCGCGTATTTTCCAGCGCTGTCTATTTCATCAGACCAGAACCAATTAGTGTCTGATCCTCCTCTTGCAGCCTTTTCCCATTCTGCTTCAGTTGGAAGCCTCTTGCCAGTCCATTCAGCGTAAGCATTGGCGTCGTTCCAGCTTACGTGTACTACAGGATGATCCATTAAATTGTCGATGTTTGATCCTGGGCCTTCTGGTGCGTGCCAGGCCGCTTCTTCAACCCATTTCCAGCCGATGTCTGTTCCCTTAATAGGCTCGTCTGTTTGGTCCGCTGGGACCATGACCATGCTGCCACCATCTTTCTCGGCGTCAGTTGTGTATCCCGTACTATCTACAAACTCTTTGAACTGGCGGTTGGTTACTTCGTATTTGTCAATGTAGAAGGTGTCAACATAGACCTCGTGAGCCGGAAGTTCATCGTTGAACAATTCCGGGGCACCCATGGGGCTCCAACCTTCCCTGTCTTCACGGCCCATCAAAAAAGTGCCTGCTGGGATCAGTACCATGTTTTCTTTGGAGACGCTTTTGTCTGAGCCATGTGGTCTTTGTAGAATATGTCCGCTAAGGAATACAGCGATAACTAAGCTGATAGTCAGTGCTGCTGCCACAACTATTCTGTTGTCCATCTGCCTGTCCCATTAGCGCGCGATTTAGCTCGATGTGGCGTGGGATATTTAAGAATTGAGAATTTTCAGTGTTGATTTCAACTCGTATTGGTTTGGAGTACCTGTTGTTGATCCGTTTTGAATGAGATGCTTAGATAGTCTTGTTCACTGAGACGTGTGTAAAACCGTGCTTTTGGCTGAGAGGTTGAGCTCAATTGTGTCACCATATTTCTTCATTCTTCTTTTAGTCTTACTACGTCGGCTAGTTGTGGGGTTGATACTTCGAATAGGGTTGAGTTTGTTTTGCCTATGATTCTGTGGACTGTTCTGGGGTTGAGGGTTATGTCGTCTCCTTCTTTTAGTGTGACCACTCTGTCTTTTAGGATTATTTGTACTTGTCCTTTGTAGCAGT
>JAOUJL010000374.1 GCA_029883255.1 Candidatus Bathyarchaeota archaeon
AGACCAGAAGCGCATGCGACCTTTCTTTCTTTTTTTATATGAATATTTAATTCATAAACTCAAAGCGCACATCTATACGCGCAACTTTTCAATTAATGCAAAAGAATTAGCTATCAACGATAGTGGGTTGAGGAATCGAATTCATTGATACGGGATACTTAGAGTTGGTTCATAAGGAGTTTATCATCGTGTTTCCCTTTTTTTGGCATGGAACCCACCGACTTCTACTATTTCATTTTGCCTTTGGCCGGTTTGATAGCCATTCTCGTTTTAACTGTGCTTTCCAGCGCGCGCGCATTCTATTTTGCGAACTCGCGTTTTGATCCATTCTGTCACATCTTCTTCTGTCATCTTCTCAGCTTGACTCTGTTCTTCTAGTTTTTCTTCTATGAGTGCTAATATTTTCTCGGGTTTGAAGGGTTTTATGATGTAGGCGTCAGCTCGGTGGTTTAGGGCTTCGATGGCATTTTCTAGGCTGGGGTATCCAGTGATTATGATTTTCACCATTTTGGGTAGGGTCTCTTGCATGGTTGT
Source organism: Candidatus Bathyarchaeota archaeon (assembly GCA_029883255.1). The sequence goes on from JAOUJL010000374.1 coordinate 535, forward strand.
GAGTAGTCTTGTGCCTTCCATGTCTGGGAGCTTGATGTCTATCAGCGCTAGGTTGTAGAACTTGGCTTTTGACTTTTGTATGGCTTCTTGTCCGGTTTTTGCGCTGTCTATGCTGTATCCCTTTTGCTGAAGTATGGTGCTTAGGGGTACACGTATGTTTGTGTCGTCCTCCACTATGAGGATGCTCGGTATATTTGTCGTCACTGGTTTTCACCTCCATTCTCTTGTAAGATAGGCAATTTAACCGTGAAAGTTGATCCTTTACCTTTCTCGCTTTCCACCTCAATTTTGCCGCCATGGCTTTCGACGAATCGTTTGCAGATTGCTAGGCCCACACCCATGCCCTTAGCCTTCCCAGTGAAGAAAGGAGTGAAAATCCTTCTCATGTCTTCTTTCGATATGCCGATGCCTGTGTCTTTGAAACTAACTTCAATAGATTCTTTTGTTTTTTTAGTTGAGATTTTCAAGGTTCCTCCTTTATCCATTGCTTGCATTCCGTTCATAGCTAAGTTCAGAAAAACCCGTCTTAACATGTCTTTGTCAGCCCTTATTTTTGGTAGGTGACTTAGTTTTGTGACAAGTTTCACGTTTTCTGGTGTTTCGACTTGTGACAGAGTTTCCCTCATTATGGCGTTGATGTTGGTTTTCGTAAGTGTGAGTTTTTTGGTTGCTGAGAAATCGTGTAGATCCCTTATTATCTTGTCTGCGTAGTTGACTGAGTCGCTGATTACTTTGAGCATCTCCTTCGTTTCTTGTGGAATTGTAAGACGTGGCAGTTCATTGTTGAGATAGTATGCTGCGATTTCTATGGATTGCAAGGGATTCCTCAAGTCATGTCCCACCATAGTGGCTACTTCTCCGATAGCTGCTAGTTTTTCCAGCTTCAAACGCTCCTCTTCCATTCGTTTTCTCTCTCTTATATCTCGTATAATGACGAGGTTCGCAGGGCGACCTTGATAATTTATGAGGGTGGAGCCAGCCTCGATTGGAACGCGTTCCCCAGTTTTGGCTATCAATTCCAATT
>JAOUJL010000090.1 GCA_029883255.1 Candidatus Bathyarchaeota archaeon
GTATAAGGAAAAGGCATGGGCAGAAAAGTGCCAAGATTTCTGCGAAAAATACAACGCTTGTTCTCTAGGGATCACGAGTCGCGCTGTCAATGTGGCGGAAAGGTGAACTTTGGAAGTATCCTTCTATTATCACCATCTTAATAAGAGCTGACTTGAATTCTGTAGAGGATGAGATTTAGCCTGACATACCGAGGATCTAACTGCGCACGAAACGTTATGAGTACAGTGAAAAGAGACTCGTAAAACTGGTTTAGGAAAATGGGAGGACTACATTATTGCTTGCTCAATTTTTGTTGGTTTTCAGAGAAGCTTTAGAAGCGGTGCTGATAACAGCCATAGTTTTGGCGTATTTGGCAAGAACAAAGAGAAAACCATTGATACGCTATGTTTGGTATGGTGTTTACCTCGCAGTTGCGACAAGTTTTGCCCTTGGAGCCTTCATATGGTTCATTTACGGTGGTCTCTCTGGATCTACCAAGGCTTTGTTTGAGGGAGTAGCTGCCCTTTTCGCAGTTTTCGTTTTGTCTTCTATGATCTACTGGATGGCAGGTAAAGGCAAGGAACTCCGTAAAGAAGTGGAAAGACGGGTGAAAGCCCTTGTGACTCGAGGAGCAACTCTTGCTCTAGCTTCATTTTCGTTCATTGTGGTGTTTCGAGAGGGGTTAGAAACCGTTCTTTTCTTGACTCCTTTCTTATTAGATGATGCCGCAGGCACATTAGTCGGAGGTTTTCTCGGATTAATAGTGGCGCTGGTTCTCGCTTACGCAATATTTGTTGTGGGTATGAAAATCAACATTCGAAGATTCTTTTATTTCACAAGCATATTACTCGTGCTTTTGGCTGGGGGGTTGGCGGGTTATGGAGTTCATGAGCTAGTAGAGTATTCCAAAGATACCGGGATTGGATTGGGCTGGTTAGGTGAGTATGCTTTTGACTTAGGTATACCATTGGAGAGCCCATTTCATCATAAAGGCATGATTGGCTCAGTATTTGCAGTGATGTTCGGATACACAGTAGAAGCTGAATGGATAAGAGTAGCAGTTCACCTTGCTTATTTGGCAATAGCGCTTCCGCTGGTAGTTTGGGTCTACAAAAAGGAAGACACGAGGAAAGCCCAGACATTTGAGAACCCTATCTCAAAGCGGGTATAAGCGATATGATTTTGTCTTCTATTCATTAACTTTGCATTCTCTCTTTCTATGTCGTGGCAGTCTTATGAGCCCAATCACGAAATTCGTGCATGCATGCACGATGGCGTAAGGTCCACTGTCAATGAGAACTGTAGTATCGACAAAGCTTTTTCCTTTGGAGCTCTACCCTTTTTTTGAAGCCCGAGAGACCACGAGAAACCAACGAACAAGCCGACTGGCAAAATCACCAATCCAAGATATCATAGAATCTTTAGGCCAAAATAAGGTCCAAACAAGATGCGGTAGGTAACGCCTTCTATGAATTGTGAAAGCGTTAACAAAATCACAGCTGGTATGCACGCTTTAAGTCATTCTCTAGAAATTTGTCTCCTCTTCGCGTGTTGTTCTTTTCTCTTTTTCCGATAGCTCTTAGCACATGCTTCGCAGCAGAAAACATATTCTTTACCGTCAATAACAGTGCAATAGGTTGCAAGCTCACATGACTCTAATGGAATTCCTTTTTTGCACAACTCACATTGGATGAATCTGGCTTCCATTTCCTCACCTCTTCGTTCCTTTATGTTTTTCATAATCTTCTATTGCTGCACGCAGAGCGTCCGCAGCAAGGTTAGAGCAGTGCATTTTGACTTTAGGAAGCCCTCCTAACGAGTCTGCTACATCTGAACGACTGATTTTCTTAGCTTCTTCCAACGTTTTTCCCTTGGCTAGTTCCGTTACCATACTGCTAGTAGCTATTGCTGCCCCACAACCAAAGGTTTTGAATTTGATGTCATCTATGCGGTTGTCTTTGACTTTAATGTAAACTGTCATCATGTCCCCACAAACGGGATTTCCAACATTTCCTACGCCATCGGCGTCTGGAATTTCCCCCATATTGCGTGGGTTTCTAAATTGTTCCATCACTTTTTCGCTGTACATTAATCCTTCAACTCCTTAGGGGTCAAAGGTGACATTTTTCTTAGTCTTTTGACTATATCGGGCATTATCCTTATCACATAGTCCACTTCCTCTTCAGTGTTTTGCTTGCCCAGTGTAAACAATAATGATCCATGAGCCTCTTCATGTTTCAACCCGATAGCTCTTAGCACATGGGATGGTTCTAGAGTTTTTGCAGTGCAGGCTGAACCTGAAGATGCCGCGACTCCTTTCATGTCCAAGTCCAGCAATATTGATTCGCCTTCAATGAAGCTATATCTTACCGCAACATTGTTGGGTAACCGTTTGGTTGGATGCCCATTCAAAAACGAGTGTGGGATAGGGTCAAGTAACCCTTTGATGAGTTTGTCTCTCAACGTCTTTAACCGTTCACTTTCAGTGGGCATTTCTTTTCTTGCTATCTCTGCAGCTTTTCCAAATCCTACTATGCCGGGAAGATTTTCTGTTCCCGACCTTAAGCCTCGTTCTTGTCCTCCCCCATGAATTGACGGTTCTAATCGCGTACCCTCTCTTATGTAAAGACCGCCCACACCTTTGGGTCCAAACATATCATTGGAAGAAATAGTGAGCAAGTCTATGCCCTCATTGTTCACATCCATTGGAACCTGTCCGTTTGCGGCTGTAGCATCAACGTGCAAGTAGGCGTTTTTTCCATGCACTATTTGGCTGATCTTTTTTATGGGTTGAATTGTGCCAATTTCGCCATTTGCATACATAATAGAAACCAAGATTGTTTCACTCGTCAATTCCTTTTCTAGACTTCTGAGGCCCACGAACCCGTACTGATCAACTGGAAGAAAAGTGACCTTGAATCCCTTTGTCATTAAGAATTTGCACGGATTAAGAACTGACATATGTTCTATGCTCGACGTTATTATATGTGTTCCTCGGTCTTTGTTGCGGTAAGCAACCCCTTTAATTGCCATGTTGTTGCTTTCAGTTGCGCCTGACGTGAAGATTACTGATTCTTTTCTTTCAGCGTTGATTAATTCCACAACTTTTGTTCTCGCCCCTTCTATGGCTTGTCTTGCCTCTTGACCAAACGAGTGAACGGAAGAAGGGTTGCCATAGAGTGACTTCATATAAGGCAACATAGCCTCTATCACGCGAGGATCATGCGGTCTCCCCGCCGTATGATCCATATAGATACGTTTTGTTCTTGACATTCTCATTCACTTAAAAACATAGAACTGCGTCAGCATCTAGTGTCAAATCATTCAACGTTGCAGCACCAACAACTTTGGCTTCAGGTATGAAGGCTCCGCGGGAAAGCCCTAATAGTTGCGTGCTTTGTTCACAGACCTGTAGTTTGACCCCAGCTCTTGTGGCTTGGTCTATTACCTCTTTGAGTGATGGGAAGCTGCCTAGTTTGATCTTCTCCGCTTCTCCTTTTTTGACTACCGTCACGCCTTTTATGAGGAAGTAGATGGTTGCTTCTATGTTCATCATTGCTGCTGTAGTAGCCAAAATAAATGGCGCATAAGTGCGTTCTGGCGTGTCAACTCCGCTTGTTTGAACATACAGCATCCTTTTTTTCTGTGACATACTATACCTCACCTCTACTGGTTATTTCACCTTTTTTATTGATATTCGAACAGTGTTTCCATCCTTACTTACGTCTACTATCTCTTGTTCTAAATGCTTTACGAGACTTCGTATGTCCGCCTCTGCCGCTGGATCATCAGCCACAACTTCCAGAATTTCTCCAATTCTAATGTCATCCAATTCCATTCTTGTTCTATAAACAGGTTCAGGACAGAATAGACCAACACAATCTAGAGTTCTGTCGGGTTTGACCTTCATGACGTCTCCTCCAAACAAGAGTGGCTAAAAAGCATAATTAAAAGTTTCCCGTTTGACTTAATAATCAGGTTTTGCACAAAGCAATCTTTCAAAATCTTAAAAAATGGGACTTTACATAAACTATGTGAGTGCTGATTTCAAACCATATTGTGTTAAAGGGTGGTATATATGCCGAACGAATTGCCTTTTGAAAAGCTTAGAACAGAATGTGACCCAAAGCTTCTAATGGATTGTGAAACGACAAAAGATATCTCGCCGCTTGAAGGAATCATTGGCCAAGATAGGGCAGTGAGAGCACTCAGTTTTGGTTTGGACATCAAGGAGCGTGGGTTCAATATCTATGTCGCGGGTTATCCAGGGACGGGTAGGACAACTGCCGTAAAAGATTTCTTAGAGGAGATAGCCAAAACGAAATCTGTGCCGCAGGACTGGTGCTATGTAAACAACTTCAGCAACCCTTACGAACCCAATGCTATAAGCCTGCCCTCAGGCAAAGGAAGAGACTTCCAAAGAGATATGATGAATTTCATAAACGAAGCACGGAGAGTGCTTCCCAAAACATTCGAGAGCGAAGAGTATGCTATCAAAAAAGACACAACAATCAAAATTATAGAGCAAGAAAGGAAGAAACTTGTTGCTCAACTCAACCAGCGAGTACAGGAGCAAGGATTCATCCTCCAGAGCACTCCCATAGGTTTGCTCACCATTCCAGTTGTGGAAGGGAAGCCCCTAAGCGAAGAAGAGTTCATGAATTTGGACCAGCAAGTAAGGGATGAAATCCAGAAGAGAAAAGAAAAATTGAGCGCAGATCTAAGGACCGCTATGAGACGCCTCAAGGGCTTAGAGGCGAAGATCAACGAAGAACTCAAAAAATTGAATCATGACGTTGCTCTCTATGCCATTGGCCATCTGGTTGCTAATCTGACAGAGAAATATGAAGAGTTTCCTGAGGTTGTTGTTTATCTAGAACAGGTTAGAGATGATGTCTTAGAGAACCTTGTTCAGTTCATAAAGGAGCCTAAGGCTCCTCCTGTGCCGTTTCCTGTTCCTTGGATGAAGGAGCTTCCCTTCAGAAAATATGACGTGAACCTGATAGTCGATAACTCTGACCTTGAAGGCGCTCCCGTGGTTATAGAGTTTAACCCCACACATCAAAATCTCTTCGGCAGGATAGAGAAGGAAGCGCAGTTTGGTGTACTAACCACTGACTTCACCATGATTCGCGGCGGTTCCATGCACAAGGCTAATGGCGGATATTTAGTGCTTCCTGTCGAGGAATTGATTCGAAATCTCTTCTCTTGGGAGAGCTTAAAGACAGCTCTAATGAGCGAGCGGATCACTGTCGAAGAGGCAGGGGAACGCTTAGGTTTCATCGCTACAAAGGGACTAAGACCTGTGCCCATCCCGTTGAGCGTCAAGGTAATCCTCATAGGAAATCCGCTTCTCTACCACATGCTGTACATGTCTGATAGGGATTTCAAAGAGCTCTTTAAAGTTAAGGCGGACTTCGACATCTACATGGACCGGACAGAAGAAAACATGCGAAAGTACGCTGCCTTCATCTGCACCTTCTGCCGCAAAGAGAAACTCAAACATCTTGATGCGTCAGCGGTAGCCAAAGTGATCGAATATGGCTCCAGACTAGCTGGAGATCAAAGAAAACTCTCCACGAGATTCGCTGACATCGCCGACGTTATCCGAGAAGCCAACTTCTACGCCTCTCAAGAGAACGTTAAATATGTAACCCGCAACCACGTCAGAAAGGCAATTGAGGAAAAACTCTATCGCTCTAATCTCATCCAAGAGAAAATTCAAGAGATGATTAGGCGAGCTATTCTTCTAATCGACACAGAAGGTGAAGCAACAGGTCAAGTAAACGGCCTATCCGTCATGAGCCTAGGAGACTTTGCCTTCGGAAGGCCATCTCGAGTTACTGCCAGCATAGGCTTAGGTCGGGAGGGAGTCATTGATATTGAGCGAGAGGCAAAGTTGGGAGGGCGCATCCATAGTAAAGGAGTTATGATTCTCAGTGGTTACCTGACAGAGAAGTATGCCCGAGACAAACCTCTAAGTCTGTCCGCTCGTCTTGTTTTTGAGCAGAGTTATGAGGAAGTGGAGGGGGACAGCGCTTCCAGCGCTGAACTCTATACTGTCCTCTCTGCTCTTTCAGGGCTCCCTATTAAACAAGGGATCGCTGTGACAGGCTCAGTAAATCAAAAAGGCGAAATACAAGCTATCGGCGGAGCAAATGAAAAAATAGAAGGCTTCTTTGAGGTATGCAAGGCCAAGGGGCT
>JAOUJL010000375.1 GCA_029883255.1 Candidatus Bathyarchaeota archaeon
CCAACTGCAATTCAGTAGCAAATGGAGTTGAAAGACAATATTGCTGGAAAAAGAAGTTTTTACTTCCATCCTGCTCTCTCCGCTTTACGAGTTGTTGTTGCATCATGGGTTTTAAATGCGCATTAGGTTGAAACAATTATCGTTGGGATGCTTGATGAAACCCTCAACTGAACGCTGTAGAAACCCTTGGAACGACACGTGCAAAAACACGGATATCGAAGTCTACATTTACTATAAGGGCAGACAGTTGCCCATCTGTCGGCATTGCTGGCGTCACATGGCAGACGAAAACGTCGAGTGGTGAGGCCAACATCGATGCAACATCACAAGTATCGATAAAAATTGGCTGTTCTATTTGCTCCTAGGCATAGTCTTCTTTTCATAGGCGCACAACAGATTAATAGGACACTCGTAACATTTGAGGTTTTGAGCTCTACAAGTGTGTTTAGCGAGGAGCCAAAGCAAGCCAGCTACTCTATCTCGGTTTTCTTTGGGTATGAAATTAATTAATGCCTTTTGGATTTCGTCGTATTTTGCATTTTGTTTCACTAGACCCAGTCGCTTGGCTAATCTGTCATAATGAGTATCAACAGGAATAACCTCTCGGTAAGAGTAGGTGTCTGTCAACAGCACATCTGCGGTTTTGTTTCCGATTCCCGGCAGCTCCATAAGTTTCTTTTTTGCTTCTTCTTTTGGAAGGGAAAGAACAGGTTTGAGGTCGCCTCCGAACTTTTCTAAGACCACCTTTGAAAGCTGTTTGATTCGTTTTGATTTCACGTTGTAGAGACCGCCGCTTCTGATAGCCTCTTTCAACTCTTCCTGATCTGCGCGTGCTAGAACTTCTGGCGTAATCTCGAATCTGGCGGCAAGCCCGTTGTACGCCCTGATGCAATTTACTTCGCTTGTATTCTGAGAAAGAACTGTAATTATTACGTGTCTAAAAGGACCAGTTGAAGAATCCTCAGGATACATGTCGGCTGGCCACCAGAGCGGGCCATACTTCTCCTCTAACACGGGGATCAATTTCAGGTCAAGTCGTTTCACAGTAGTCATCAAACTGGGTAATTGTGTTGTCAACTATAAAACTTTCACAAAAGGATCCGTGCTTCATCGAAGCTTGTAGAAGTTGAAAGGGAGGAGGCCATTACGTGTTTTCTCCCGAAGTAATAATTCTTCAATCACCAATTAGGCACGTTCAACGGCTCATTTCTTATTCTAGTTGGAAAAATGAGTCGATCATTCGATTTGTCTTCGGCGCCAGACATTGTATGGGCACTGCCTCCAGCAGTAAGTGCTTCTCTTCATAATGCAACCTTTACACTCTGCACGGTTAAAGGGTCTAGACCGCCTAACCCTCCTAGCCAAACTTCCCACTCGCCACCTAAAGAGACGTGACGAAATTGGAGATTAGTAACCCTTTTGGAAGGTAAGGTGTAAGTTCAACCTTCAGTAACTCTCCAGTAAGAAGATTATGTATTATTGTGGAGTGTCTAATCGTCTCATCTCGCCCCATCGCCAAGTATCTTTGAACAATACTGTTTTGAACAG
>JAOUJL010000091.1 GCA_029883255.1 Candidatus Bathyarchaeota archaeon
ACGTGAAGAATGATGGGACGGTTTCCGTCGCCAGGACAGACGTGAACCATAACCGTAAGATAGACATACACGATGTTGCTAAGGTAGCTCGCGCTTACGGCTCAACCGTCGGGTCATCACTCTACGATCCCGATCTCGACTTCAACTCCGACTCTATCATCAACATCGTAGACTTAGCGGCAGTCGCAAGGAACTTCGGCAAAACATATTAAGCTCCTAACCACCCTCATCTTTTTCTGAACGCTTATCTAGGAAGCCTAGTATTTCATGAACAAGTGTAGAATCATTTGGCCTATGACCTAAAGGCTGTTTCACATGTTACGTGTTTTTTGTTGTGCTCCACGCAAAACTTTCGAAGGCTCCAAGAAAACCACAATTTTTCATCACTATTCATTGTTACGAAGTGCTTTTTGGCGGTTTTTTGACTAGCGGTGTACAACACAATTGTACAATTGTACAAAAGCGTAGCATTAAATAAATCACTAAAGAATAAACAGATGGGGAAAAACCTGTGGGCGAATATAGGAAAGAATTGTTTAGGTCAGCGGTCGTTGCGATAATTTCAGCTTCTCTTCTAGGTGCTTTAGTCTACCATTTTGTTCAGCCTGAATATGGTGTTGGACCCGTCGCATTTGCTTTGGCTGAAGAGAGACAATTGTCTGGAAACTACTCAATCCTAGAAGGTTCCGATTTAATTTTGAAGTTCACGTTTCTAAACGGGTCTGTTGCCACAAAAAAATATGGTGGAGAATTCAATGCAACAGAGCTACAAAGAATCACCTTGTCTGTTTATGGTTTCAGCAACGACCTTTATGGTGAAGACACAGACACAGTCGTCAGATTTTTGGTTGCACATCTTTGGGACAGAATCATACATGTAACTCTTGTAGATAGAAACCAAGAAATGACAGACTTGGGGACAAGCAAGAGTATTGGCGGTATCTCGAGTTGGCAATCAGGTGGTCTTGGTGACCAGAAACAAGGACATTACAACGTACTGCTTGATGAGCTCAAGTCATCTTTTGATGTAGCCAGAAAAGAATTGTCGTCCACAGGCTACTGGAATGCCCCTGATTACACATGGTCAATAACAGTAAACCAGCTAGGTGACATGCTTCACGGGTCAGGGACGGCTAAAATAACTTTCACAGCGGACATCAACATGGAGTTAAAATACAGGTTCATCAGTACATCAGGAGAAGATCTGACCGGTAGCACTCCTCTTTCATGGTCTGGAACATGGGGAACACTCCAACTAACACATGAAGAAGGCAAAATATCATGGGTTAACTACAACTTCACAAGCATGTTAGCATTGGCATTTAACGTTCAAACGGTTAAGGTGGTGGCAGAGCCGCAGGCAACCAGTGTTATTGTAGATCCTCCGACCGTCAAAGGTACAGTAATTGGCGAAAACGTTACAGTCAACATAAATGTGTCCAACGTCACCGATCTTTTTGCCTGGCAAGCCGGCGTGACTTTCAATCCTGAAGTCTTAGAATGTACTGGCTACTATGAAGGCGAGTTCCTAGAAACCAAGCAGACATGGAACGGTACCATTTGGCTTCCACCGTGGCGGACGCCCTCTCGTTGGGACAACACCAGGGGAGTAGTTTACCCTCACGGATGTTGTATTCTCTGCTATATGGATCCTCCTGATCCTGACGTATCAGGATTAGGAGTTAACGGGAGTGGACAACTTGGTTATCTTACGTTTGAGGTTGTAGGAACTGGGGTTTCAGATCTACACCTCACCGACGTAGTACTTTGCGACTCTCTAATGGTAGCCATTCCGTTCGAGGTTGCAGACATTTTCACCATTTCTTTAGGAAGAGTTGACTATTCTGCTAAAACAATAAGCAACCTAACGGGTTTATATGATCCACCAGATCCACCATCCTCAGGCTTGTTTAATCACACCTTTAGCCCACAAGAGAAGAAGATCTCTTTCAATGTGATTACACATCACGACAGCTTCTACAAAGCTACGATTCCAAAGGCAATCTTAAGGAGCGATAATTTATCAGAATGGACAGTTGAAATAGATGACTCACCAGTACCCTTCGTGCCAACAGAAAACCCCACTCACACGTCTCTACAATTCGCATATCAGAACGGTACCCACAAAATTGAAATTACAGGGACAGTGCGCGCTTATGATAGTCAATGAATAAATCGCAAAAAGCTTTAACAGCAGCAAGTAAGCTTTCGCAATAGGCAACAGAACCAAACCAAACCGCGTAAACCAACCTCGTTTCATTATGAAAGCCAAGTCCAACAAAGATCAGTTCACTCATTAGTTTCTGTCCACAGTAGAGACAATAGTTGGTAAAACCTAAAAGCTGTTAGCTTTAAAAATTTCGCAATTGATCGAAGATGGGCTACAAAGTTGAAGCGAATATCTTAGAAGGCGAAGTTTTCTTGTTGATGTTCATCTTCAGCTTTGCAAGTGTGGTTATGCATTACTTCCGAGTGTTCTATCTCATTTATGTATACGACCATGTACGATTTTCAGTTTTTCAATGATCCTCTCGGCGTATTCGTTTTTGTTGATTCCGGTCTTAATGTTTATAGCGTTCTATTACATCTGTGGTCGAGGGTTTCCTGCAAAACCAGCGAGTGTCATAATTTCCGTTGTGGCTGGAAGTTTGGTTGGAACGTGGATTGGAGGCTTGGTCACAAGCAGCATATTAGCTGAAATAAGAGACTTTGATTTCGTTTCGGGCTTGGCATATCTGTCTAGTCAATTAGAGTTTGGTGTAGTACGCGATGTTTTGTTCGCGTTGGCAGCGGTTGCTTCAGCCTGGCTTGTGAGAAGATGGGATGAGATGTTGTTTAAAGCAAAATCCGAATGGAAACACGAAAGACCCCTCACGATAATCTTGGCAAGCATATTTTACCTCGCTTTTGGAATATTGACGCTTTATGTGGCGCCGATTTTGGCTCTGCTCCCACTTATCTTAGACGGAACTTCCATTGAGCTATTGCTTGTTGCGAGCTTCATCGTTTTGGTGGTCATAAATGGTTTAAGCCAAACAATAATTGGATATAGCCTTTACAAGGGAAGAAATGCGGGATGGATATTAGCATTCATAGTCTCCCTAATCGGAGTGACAATTAACGTCAACTCGTTAACTTGCTTCATCCTTGAGCCACTACCAAGCGAAATCACAAGCCTAGCCCTAATAATTGTCACAGGAATATCATTTGCCCTAAACTTGATACTTCTCGGCCTTCTCCTTCCGTTAAGTTCACGACGTTACTGCAGAATAATTAATCCACAAACATCAGCAAAAGAAAGTGTGTCTTGAAAAAGGTCTGCACTCTAAGAACTGCGACATCAAGTTGTCTTTCAAGATTTAAAGGGCTAGGTAAATTTATTAAAAAGACTGATGGACATGATAATGCAAGGGCCCGTAGCTCAGCAAGGTTAGAGCGGCGGACTAACCGCTACGTAGGGTTAGGTTGAGGCTCTTAACCCGTAGGTCAGGGGTTCAATTCCCCTCGGGCCCGCCACCATTTACCAATCTCGAATCCAGAGGCGAAAATGCATGGATAATCAGCCGCAGCTTCTAAAAGAAAGTCTACTGGATTGGCTTCTTGAAAAAACGAACCCTTCCGTTCGCTACTTTACGCTGAGAGACCTCCTCGGCAAAGGTGAAGATGACCCACAAGTAGTAGCTGCAAAACAAGCCATTCCAACATCCAAGGTAGTGAAGCGAATCTTGTCAAAGCAAGATCCAGAGGGGTATTGGGAAGAACCAGCGAATCCTTACCATCCCACGTACAAGTCTTCTTATTGGCAGATAATGACACTGGGTCAGTTGGGAGTGGATAGAAGTGATGAAAGAGTCATAAAAGCCTGTGAATACATTTTTCAGTTTCAGTTGGATGAAGGAAGCTTTTCGAGCCACACTCCCGAACGGGCGTTGAAAGAATATGAGTGGTTACACGAAAAAGGAAAGAAGTTGCCTCCGCCGAACGAGTGGGTGTCAGCCATTGTTTTTGAGCATCAATATTCGTGTCTTACTGGCAACATGGCTGCAGCGTTGATTAGAATAGGATACGCGCATGATCCGAGCGTGAGGAAGGCTTTGGAATGGCTTGTAGAGATTCAGAACAATGACGGTGGATGGCTCTGTCCCTACTGGCGAGCACACGTTGAAGACACGCATGGATGCTTTTACGGAACAATCTGCTCAATGGAAGCTTTCAGCGAAGCCCCGAGAAAGAATCTGACAAAAGAAATGGAACAAGCAATAGAAAGAGGAGCCGAATTTCTTCTCATGCACCGTCTCTTCAAGGCGGATCACCACGACTACAAAGTAATCAAACAATCATGGCTAAAGCTTGGTTTTCCATGGTTTTATGGATACAACATACTAAGGGGATTGGACGTTTTAACTAAGCTTGGTTACGTGAAGGATGAACGTTTAAACGACGCTGTTGAGATTCTCTTGCAAAAACGACAAGGCAATGGGGCATGGATTCTGGAGAGCGCGCCCATTGGAAGGATGCAGACTAACATAGAAGTGAAGGACAAACCTAGCAAGTGGATCACCCTCATTGCTTTAAAAATATTAAAGCGTCTAAGCTCAGCGAAATGAAAACTATAATTAAGATGATAGTTTATCCCTTCACCATACATCATTGTTTTACAGCGCTTACCGTTCTCTTCAAAAGCAGTTGAGCCGCCTCTTGTGTTGACCAGCCGCCCAAACCACAGTCAGGGCCGGCAAAGGTCATCGCTTCTCCGTATTTTTCCTTGGCAACACTGAATCGTTTTCTTATCACCCCTTCGCTCTCAACCAGCTGTTCAGCGGTTGGTTTCACGATGCCCTTATCATAAAGTTCTGCAATTATCGAGTCTACGTCTGTTCTTGATATTCCAACCCTGATTTGCTTGTCCGCCCTCTCTAACATGTTCTTTGATACGCTTTCGATGTTTTTAGGGGAAGCCGCATACTCAAACGATAACACATCAAGATTTTTGACGTCCAATACGTCTCGAACCCTTGACGGAGAGTGAAGATGAACGTGCTTTATCACGCCTTTAAAATCGAAGGCCTTTTCCAGAACATCCAGGATCATGTCTCTGGCAGCGGTTAAGTCTTGAAATCCGAAGCTCGGCTCATCAAGCGCTATCACTTCTGTCCTAACATACTTTGAATTTAAAATCGAGTTCTTAGCAAACAACCTTACGGTTTCTGCAAACATCAAAAGAACATCCTTGTAGGGTGTTGCTCCAACCTCTTTCAAATATAACTCCAAGGGTCCCGTGACGCAAACACGAAGCGACACTTTACCTCCAGTCTCTTCATAAAGTCTTTTAGCTTCCTCTCTAATCACGTGTACTTCAGGTATAACTGCTTCTTTTTCATCAACTATGTACGTGCCCTTATCCATTGCGTTGTGAATGACGTCAGCAAACTGTTTGTGCATGTCGTAGTGCTGAGGGTAATTAACAATGTCTAAACCAGTGTTCAGCTTCTTTCTGAAGGAATCCATTATGACTTGATAAAAATTGTTTAGCAAGAATTCATCCTTTTTTATATCCTTTCCGTTTACGATTGCTTCTCTGGCAAGAACATAGGCTCTATTGAATAGTTTTTTGTTTATATTTTGAGGTAGTGGAAAACTTCCTATGTCATCGACGAGAGTGTTCATATATAGAGAGTTTAATTGGTGAGGAATTTAAAACTAACCTAATTTTGAAAGCAAAGAATATAAGTAGCTGTTTACCGTGAAAGATAATTGGTGTATAAAAAAGTGAGCGTTTGGAAGCTTCGTGTATCTATGGTTGGAACCCTAGCTGTAATAATAGGTTTATCAACGTTATTCTTCACGGTAATCTTAAGCCTAGTAGGCTCGTTTAATCTGGTAACTTTAGGCATTCTAGTTGTCGCATTCAACATTCTTCAATGGCTGATATCACCATATATAGTCGATGCCCTCTACCGCGTAAGGAGGATTCCAGAACATGAAAATCCAAGGCTTCACGAAACAGTTGAAAACCTCAGCAGAAAGAGCGGCATAAAAAAGCCTAGGCTCATGCTTGCACAAATTCCAATTCCAAACGCGTTCGCCTACGGTTCGCCAATAGCTGGAAACCGTGTGGCAGTCACTGATGGACTATTGAAGACGCTGGAGTATG